>CALMNV010000316.1 GCA_937873285.1 uncultured Intrasporangium sp.
TGGCGCGCCGCGGCGAAACTCGATGAGGTGAAGGTCTCCTACCAGGAGGAGGAAGGGGCACGCGTCATCGCGATCACCTCCGGTCAAGCTGACGTCATCGATACGATCACCCCCGAGTCGGCCGCCTCCCTCAAGGCGAAGAGCGACATCGACGTCATCGAGACGCCCGGCACCCGCCTCATCCACCTGTTCTACAACTTCCGCAAGCCGCCGAGCCACCCGCTCGCCAACCCGAAGGTGCGCGAGGCTCTGAGCTACGCCATCGACCACGGCTCGCTCATCAAGGCGCTCATGAACGGCCAGGTGACCTCTGCGGAAGGCGTCGTGCCCAAGACGCTGGCCGGCTTCGCCAAGACCGGTGACTACACCTACGACCCGGCCAAGGCCAAGGCCATGCTCGCGGACGCGGGAGTCACGGGGCTCAAACTGCGGTTCATCTGGGAGGACGCCGAGTTCGCCGGTGCCTCCCGTGTCCTGGAGGCGGTCGCGCAGATGCTGGCCGCCGTCGGGGTCGTCACCGAGCTCAAGCTGATCCCCAAGGGGGGCGACATCAACGCTTGGCGCCGCGGGGAGTCGGGTGACTGGGACGTGCTGGCCAACGGCTATGGCAACCAGACCGGGCTGGCCCTGACCAACCTGCAGGGGCAGTACGGTGGCACGGCCGAGAAGGAGAAGACCCGGGACACCTACCACGGCTTCGTCGTTCCAGAGATCACAGCCCTGCTCGACCAGGCCGCGGCCGAGTCGAACGAGTCCAAGCGCAATGAGCTGCTCAAGCAGGCGCAGGAGAAGATCTGGGCCTTGTGGCCGGCCATGTGGGCCTGGACGCCGAACAACGTCCTCGCCAAGCGCAAGCGCGTCACGACGCTCAGCCTGCGCGCCACCAACTCCTACGACCTCAACTCCGTCACCGTCTCAGGCTGACTCCATGGCGAGCTACGTCACGAAACGGATCGGTCAGACGATCCTCACCGCCTTCCTCGCGACGGCGACCGTCTTCGTGCTGCTCCGGATGGCGCCCGGAGATCCGGCCGCCAATTATGCGCCGCCCAACCCCAGCTCGGAGCAGCTGCAGGCGATCAGGGTGCAGTTCGGCCTGGATCAGCCTCTGCCGGTGCAGTTCTGGACCTTCCTCACCCACCTGTTCCAGCCCGCCGTCCGCACGCCGTTCTTCTTCACCCCCCCCGCGCCCCGCGTCGTCCTGCACCGCCCCCCCTCCCCCCCCCCCCCCCCCCCGCCCCCCCCGCCCCGCGCTCGACGTCGTCCTGGAGCGGCTGCCCTACACCATCACCCTCGCCGTGGCGGCCATCCTCGTCACGGCGGTCGTCGCGGTGCCGCTCGGGGTCTGGATGGCCCGGCGGAACAACACCGCGAAGGAGCTGGGAGCCAACATCGGCACAATCGCGGGGCAGTCGATGCCGGACTTCTGGATCGGCTTCGTCCTGCTCATCGTGTTTGCGGTCAACCTCGGTTGGTTCGCCCCCGCGGGATTCGACTCGGCGGCCTCGATCGTGCTCCCCACCGTGACCATCGCGATCCTGCAGGTGGCCTTGATCTCCCGCCTCGTGCGCCGCGAGATGGTCGTCAACCTCGCGTCGCCGTATGTGACTGTCGCCCGGTCAAGGGGGGTGTCGGAGCGCCGGCTCACCTGGCGGTATGCCTTCGCGAACTCGGCCATCCCGGTCGTGACCGCCCTCGGCACCCGCTTCGCGGCAATGCTCAACGGCGTGGTCATCGTCGAGGTCGTCTTCAACTGGCCGGGTGTCGGCGAGCTCGTCGTGAACGCGCTCAAGCAGCGCGACTTCCCGCTCATCCAGGCCACGGTGCTCGTCACCGTCGTCCTCGCCCTCGTGGTGCAGCTCCTGGTGGACCTGCTCTACCCGCTTCTGGACCCCCGTGTGCGCCTCGGAGAGGCAAGCTCATGACCGCGGCAAGCCTGACCCAGGACGTCCCCGAGCGTCCGTCGGCGGTGACGCCGGCGCTGCGCCGCCGATCCGCGGCGGCGCGGCGCGCCCGATACAGCACGATCAAGATCTGGCTGGGCTCCCTCAGCGCCGGGGTCGTCATGCTCCCGGTGGTGCTCGCCCGCGTGCTGCCCTTGCCCGACCCCATCGTGGGACGGCTGGCCGAGTCGTCACTGCCGCCGCTCAGTCCCGGGCACCTGCTCGGCACCGACCCGAACGGGCGGGACCTGCTCTCGCGGATCCTGTACGGCGGGCAGACGTCCCTGCTCATCGGTCTGCTTGCCATCGTCGTGTCGGGCCTCGTCGGCATCGTCGCCGGAGCGACTGCCGGCTACTTCGGCGGCTGGGTGGACACCATCGTCTCCCGCCTCCTGGAGGCGCAGATGTCCCTCCCGCTGCTGCTCATGTTGCTGCTCGTCGTCGCGCTCTTCGGGCCCTCGATCCCCGTCATCACGCTCGTCATCGCCTTCGCACAGTGGCCGGAACCGGCACGGATCACCCGAGCGCTCGTGCTCGTCGAGCGAGAGAAGCCCTACGTCGCGGCGGCCCGGGTGCTCGGTCTCCACCGGGTGGCGATCATCGCCAAGCACGTCATCCCCAACATTGTCCAACAGGCGCTCGTCGTCGTGCTCCTGCTTCTCGCGCAGGCCGTGCTCCTCGAGAGCGCGCTGTCCTTTCTCGGGGCAGGCGTGCAGCGGCCCTACCCGACGTGGGGCGGGATCATCAGCGACGGCAGGGAGCTGTTCGTCACGGGCAAGTGGTGGCTCGTCACCATCCCGGGTGTCGTCATCGCCCTGCTCGTCATCGGGGTCAACCTGCTCGGTGACGGACTGCGCGACCGCGTTCGCCGCACCAAGGGAGCCGACGTATGAGACTGCTTGAGGTCAACGACCTGCAGGTCGAGCTCGTCACCGGGGACGGGGTGGTGCGCGCGGTCGACGGGGTGAGCTTCCACATCGACCGCGGCGAGACGGTCACGATCATCGGCGAGTCGGGCTCGGGCAAGTCGACCACGGCGATGGCCATCCTCCGGCTGCTCCCTGACGACCTGGCGCTCATCTCGGGTGAGGCCCGGATCGCGGGCGAGGTCGTCACGGGAAGCCGCGAGGTGATCGACCGCCTGAGAGGCCGAGCGGTCGCCCTCATCCCACAGGACCCCATGACAGCGCTCAACCCCATCGCCACCATCGGGCGCCAGATGACCGAGGCGGTGCGG
The DNA here is from genome assembly GCA_937873285.1 of uncultured Intrasporangium sp. Classification (GTDB taxonomy): domain Bacteria; phylum Actinomycetota; class Actinomycetes; order Actinomycetales; family Dermatophilaceae; genus CALMNV01. The sequence continues at coordinate 3,181 of CALMNV010000316.1, forward strand.
ATCGCGTGTCCTCGGCTGTCCGCCACCGAGGCGCGGGCCAAGGTGCTGGTCGACGTGCTGGCGCACACCTCCCCGGCGGTCGCCCGGGGCATCGAGTTCCGGCTGCTGCCCGAGGCGGCCGGCGTCTTCTTCCACGAAGCTCTGGGACACCGCCTCGAGGGGGAGCGGCAGAACGACAACAAGGAGGGCGCCACCTTCAAGGGGCAGAATGACTCTACCAGTCTGACGTGGACAACCAACGCGTCAAATCAAGGAGTCATTGGTTGGACATACACGGATAATCAAGGAGCAACGCACCAGTTTCAAGGCGGCGTGTACACACCTGGTAGTCCCAACTACAACAAGGGTAGCTTCAGCGGGGGCACCGTTAACGCGGATGCTACTGTCGCCGGCGGCTCAAACGAGAGCTGGGACGCTTCCGCCTCCGGTCCCGGAGAGGATGAACCGCTCGCCGACAATACATACGCTTCGCGAACGCAATCG
>CALMNV010000317.1 GCA_937873285.1 uncultured Intrasporangium sp.
ACCCACCGTTGCACAGGTTCAGTTGGAGCGATACGTTCCACAAGTTCACCTGCTGGACCCCCAGTGTCCATCGTGCAGCCAGCCGAGGGAGTCGCCGGAATGGGAAAATACGTCCTCTACTCGCACGACGGGTACGGGCTGGGGCACGTGCGCCGCAACGTCCTCATCGCCCGCGAGGTGGCCGAGCACGACCCCGACGCCGAGATCACCTTGGTCACCGGCGTTCGAGAGCACCCGAGCTGGCTGCAGGACCCGCGCTTCAGCGTCGTCGCCGTGCCACCTCTGCTCAAGGACGCGAGGGGCACCTACAGCAACTCATCGCTCGGCCTGGATGCCGCCGTCGCGGAGCGCGCTCGCATCTTCAGCAGGATCGTGGCGCAGCTGCGACCCGACGCCGTGCTCGTCGACCGGCACCCCTACGGCACCGCCGGCGAGCTTCGTGCCGGGCTCAGGCAGGCCCGCCGCCAGGGAGCGGCGATCCTGCTGGGGCTGCGAGATGTGCTCGACGCCGTGGACAGCGTGCGAGTCGAGGTCTCCGGACCCGCGTGGGAGGGTGTCGGGCGAGTGTTCGACGAGATTCTCGTCTTCGGCAGCCCGCAGGTGTGCGACCACGAGCTCGAGTATGCGCTGCCGATGCGCCCGGTCTACTGCGGTTGGGTTGTCGAGCCGGTCCAGGAGCGGGCAAGGGACGACGGCCTCGTCGTGGTCAGCGCAGGCGGGGGCGGGGACGGTCAAACGGTCCTGCGCCTCGGTGTCGAGGCGCTGCGGCGCCGGCCCCACCTGCACGGCGTCCTCGTCGTCGGCCCCTACGCAAGAGGCTCAGTGCACGAGATCCTGGCCCGGGACACCTCTCTCGCGGCGCGCGTCCGGCCCAGCCTCGGCACCGGATCGACGGTCGAGCTGTTTGCCTCGGCCGGGGCGGTCGTGCAGATGTGTGGCTACAACAGCACCCTTGAGGCGCTCGCAGCCGGTCAGCGCGCGGTCCTCGTGCCGCGGCGCTCACCCCGCCGGGAGCAGGCCATCCGGGCGAGCCGGCTCGCGGCGCTGGGGCTGGCGGACGTCGTGGACGAGACCGCCTCGCCGGAGGAGGTGGCCTGGCTGCTGGACCAGCCGCGGCGTCTTGCACGGGGTGCCTGCGAGGGCGCCGGCATCACGCTGGACGGTGCCCGGGTGGCCGCAGCCGTGCTCACGTCACGAGCGGTGTCAGCCGCCGCATGATCGCCACCCTGCGGTGCCTGCGGCCATTCGCCCGCCGTCACCGCCGCGCGCTGACCGCCGGAGGACTCCTTGCGGTCCTCAAGGTGCTCGTGAGCCTCGCCCAGCCGTGGCCGGTGTCGCTGCTCGTCGGAAGCGTCCTCACCGGTGCTGGGTCGTGGGCCGGCCTGTCGCCCGCGGCGGCGGTCGCGGTGGCCGTCGGCGCCCTGCTGGTCATCTACACGCTGGCTGCCGTCGTGGACTACTGGTCGACGCGGTTGCTGTCCGCCACCGGCCTGCGCATGGCGGCCGACGTTCGGGTCGAGGTGTACACCCACCTGCAACGCCAGTCACTGGCCTTCCACGCCGGGCAGCGGGTCGGCGACCTGACAGCTCGCGTGACCTCGGACGTCGACCGCATGCAGGACCTGCTGGTGCAGATCCTCTCCGTCCTCGTCCCGAACGCGATGCTCGTGCTCGGGATGGGCACGGTGATGCTCGTTCTCGACCCGGCCTTCGCGCTCGTCGCCTTCACTGCGACCCCCGTGATGGCGGTCGTGATCTTCCGATCCACCCGGGCCCTCAAGCATGCTGCCCGTCATGCTCGCACGGCGGACGGCCAGGTGGCCGCCGCGGCCGCGGAGGGACTGTCGGTCATGCCCCTGGTGCAGGCATGCTCGCTCGAGCCCCGGATGCGCGACCGTATGGAGTCGCTGGCGCTCACCAGCCTGGTCCGAGGACTCGAGGCCACCCGGCTGCAGGCCCGCTTCAGTCCTGTCGTGGACCTGGCCAGCGCCTCCTCGATGGCGGTCGTGCTCGCCGTCGGCTCGTGGCGGGTGCTTGCCGGCCATCTCAGCGTCGCCGTGCTGCTGGTCTTCCTCGGCTACGTCTCGAGCCTGTACAAGCCGCTCAAGGCTCTCGCCAAGCTCTCCACGGTGACCTCCAAGGGCACGTCGGCCGCCGAGCGCGTGCACGACATCCTGCGTCTCACGCCGGCCGTGCGCGATGCCCCGGACGCCGTGCCGGCCGGCCGGCTGGCGGGGCGCATCGACATCGACGACGTCACCTTCAGCTACGGTCGCGAACCGGTCGTCAGCCACCTGACGCTGCACATCGAGCCCGGCGAGACGCTGGCTCTGGTGGGTCGCACCGGCGCCGGAAAGAGCACCGTCGCCGCACTCGTCCCCCGGCTCATGGACCCCCAAGCGGGAAGGGTTCTGCTCGACGGCATGGACATTCGCACGCTCGAGCTGGAGACCGTGCGCGCCCAGGTGTCGTTAGTGCTGCAGGACTGCGTGCTGCTCCACGGCTCGCTGATGGACAACATCGCCTGCGGGCGGCCCGACGCGACGGAGGCAGCAGTGCGGCGGGCGGCACGGCTGGCGCTGGTAGACGAGTTCGCGCAGCGACTGCCGCTCGGCCTCGACACACCGGTGGGGGAGCGTGGCGTCGGCCTCTCTGGGGGCCAGCGCCAGCGGGTCGCCATCGCCCGGGCGATCTTGCGCGACACCCCCATCCTCATCCTCGACGAGCCGACCAGCGCTCTCGACGTCGAGTCCGAGAGCCTCATCACACAGGCCCTCGAGCGGCTTCCCCGCGACCGCACGACCCTGATCATCGCCCACCGGCTCTCCACGGTGCGACGCGCCGACCGCATCGCCGTCCTCGAGGCCGGTCGGCTGGTCGAGGAGGGCCCTCCGGAACAGCTCCTGCGCGGCTCGGGCCCGTTCGCGCGGTTGACCGCCACCGAGGGTGCCCTGCGCGTCAACGACCGTGGGCTGCTGCCGGTGGACGACGCCCGGCCGTGACAGCCGGCCGCCGTCGCGCACCCGCGGGGGGGCCCGCGCTCGCCCCGCCGCAGGTGCTGTATGTCCTCAAGCGGTTTCCCCGGCTGTCCGAGACCTTCGTCCTGAACGAGATCCTCGGGCTCGAGGCGGCGGGCGTCCGGGTCCTGGTCGACGTCCTGCTGCCCGCCGAGGATGCTCCGACACACCCCGAGCTCGCGCAGGTGCGGGCCGAGGTGCGTCAGGTGCCGCGCGCCGTCCGGCTCCTCGATCGGCCCGCCCTGCGAGCCCATGTGGCTGAGGCAGTGCGCCACCCTCGCCGCTGGGCGGTCCTCGCCCTGCGCGCACGCCGGTCGGGCACCTGGCGCCGGTTCGTGCAGGCCGGACTCGTGGCAGCCCGGATCCGCAGCGAACACGTCAGCCACGTCCATGCCCACTTCGCCACTGCCGCGTGCGAGGTCGCCTCGACGGCGGCCCGGCTCGTCGGCGTCACCTGCTCGGTCACTGCGCACGCCAAGGACATCTACCATCAGGACAACGCGGCACAGCTGGTCAGGCGCCTCGCCGGCACCGACACGGTGGTGACGGTGTCGGCTCACAACGTGGCGCACCTGCGGGCCGTCCTCGCCGACGACGGCTGCGCGACCGAGGTGCGCCACATCCCCAACGGGGTCCGGCTGTCCACCGTCCCCGCCGATCCCGCCGCACACAGCACCCTGCTGTGTGTCGCTCGTCTCGTGCCCAAGAAGGGCGTCGACCTGCTCGTGGAGGCCGCCGCCCTGCTGCTGGCGCGCCACCCGGGCCTGCGCGTGGAGATCATCGGTGACGGGCCGCTGCGGGCCGAGCTCGCAGCGCTCATTCAACGGCTCGGCGTCGGGAGCCGGGTGCTGCTGCTCGGTCCCGCCACCTCGGCCCAGGTGAGCTCCGCCATGGAACGGTCCCGCGCTGTCGTCCTGCCGTGCCGGGTCGGCCCCGACGGCGACCGGGACGGCATGCCCACGGTGCTCGTCGAGGCGCTCGCGCGTGGGGTTCCCGTCGTCTCCACTGACATCGTCGGCATCGCCGAGCTCGTGGTCGACGGTGAGACCGGGCTGCTCGTGCGCCCTGAGGACCCGGCCGCGCTGGCCGAGGCGCTCGAGCGGGTCCTCGCCGACCCGGCGCTGGCGGCGCGACTGGGCCTGGCGGGCAGACGGCTGGTCGGGGAGCGGTTCCGCCCCGAGAGCTCGACGGCCGCTCTCGTGAGCGCCTTCCGCGGTGGCACGGACTCCGCCGGGGGCGCTCGATGAGAATCCTCGTGCTGTGCTCCGACACGGGGGTCCGTGTCGGAGACGTCAAGGGTGCGGCGCTTCACCTGCAAGCCATCACCTCCGCGTTTGCGGCACTAGGCCACGAGACCGAGGTGGTGGGTGTCGCGGGCAACCCGGCGGGGCCACTGCTGGGGTGGCCGGTTCCCACGCACCTGGTGCCGCACCCGGGCCGGGCGCAGGGCCTGCTGCGCGAGCGGCGCAAGCGAGAGGTGGTCGAGCGGATCGCCGCCCTGGGGTCGGAGGTGGCGCTGCGGTTGCGGCCGCACGTGGTGTACGAGCGGCTCTCCCTCTTCGGCACTGCCGGAGCGCGGGTGGCCGCGGGTGCGGGCGCCTCGCACGTGCTCGAGGTCAACGCGCTGCTCGCTCGGGAGGAGTCGACCTGGCGCGGTCTCAACGACGTCTCCTCGGCGGGGCGCATCGAGCAGGACGTCCTGGCCGGTGCCCACCTCTGCGTCGCTGTCAGCGACGAGATCGCCAGCCAGATCAGGCCCTCGTGTGCCGCTGGCCCAGCTGTCGTGGTGCCGAACGGCGTGGATGTCGAGCTGTTTCGGGTGCGGCCGCCACGGGTCCTGGCCCGCTCCGAGCTCGGCCTGCCTTCCTCGGCCAGCCTCGTGGCCTTCACCGGCTCCCTCCGCCCCTGGCACGGGCTCGACAGTGCAATCGAGGCATTGGCGGCCCTGCCTGCGACCGTCCACCTGGTCGTCGCCGGTGACGGGCCGGTGCGCGTGCGGCTGGAGAGACTCGCTGAACGGCTGGGCCTGGCCGACCGGGTGCACTGGCTGGGCCAGGTGCCGCACGACCGGATCCCGCTGGTCCTCGCCGCCTGCGACGCGGCCGTGGCGCCATATCCCGACCTCGACGGGTTCGCGTTCTCTCCGCTGAAGCTCTACGAGTACCTCGCCGCGGGCGTCCCCGTCGTCGCCAGCTCCATCGGCCAGATCCGTCGCTGCCTCGATGACGGCCGCTGGGGCAGCCTCGTCGCGCCCGGCGACCCGGC
>CALMNV010000318.1 GCA_937873285.1 uncultured Intrasporangium sp.
GCCACCTGCACGAGCACGGAGGGCAGCACGGTGCGCCGCAGCCCGATGCGGTCGAGCAGCCGCCCCCGCCACGGGCCCGACACCGCGACCGCGACGGTCGCCGCCGCCGTCACCAGTCCGGCCTGCCCATAGCTGCGGTCGAGCGACACGACGACATGAAGGGTGAGCAGCACTCCGCCCGCGAACAACGGCACCCGGATGAGGAAGCCGAGCAGCAGCGCCTGGCGCGTGTCGCGGACGGCGAGGACGTCACGGTAACGGCTGGGCTGCATGCGCCAAGCCTGACAGGCCGCACCGACAGCCTGCAGCCGCATATCCGCCGCCGCGGCCGGTCGGGTGGCTGCCGCGGCCCTTGTGGAAGCCCGCGGCTTCGGGGAAGGGTGGGGTCCGTGAGCAGACAGTCAGCACGCACCGACCTCCCCGCGGCGCCTCACCCCGGCCGCCCCGAGGACATCCGCAACGTCGTCCTCGTCGGCCCGGGCGCGGCCGGCAAGACCGCCCTGTTCGAGCGGCTCCTCGCCGCACGCGTGCCGGGCTACCGACCGCGCGAGGGAGGCCACGAGCGGTCGACCGCGCTGACCGCGGCCGCCGTCAGCAGCGACGGGCTCACCATCAACCTGCTGGACACGCCCGGGTTTCCCGACTTCGTCGGGGAGCTGCGGGCCGGTCTGCGGGCCGCGGACGCGGCGGTCTTCGTCGTCTCCGGTGCAGACGAGATCGACCGGCCCGTCGCGCTGCTGTGGCGCGAGTGCGCCGCGGTCGGTATGCCGCGTGCCGTCGTCGTGACGCACCTGGACCAACCGCGGGCCGACTTCGGCGCCACCGCGGCGATGTGCCGGCGCACGTTCGGCGACGCCCGCGAGACGCACTGGCCTGTGATCGAGGGCGGCACTGTCCGCTCGGTGGTGCCGCTGCTCACCGCGACCGGCCCGGAGCACGCCGAGGCACGCAACGCCCTTCTGGAGTCGGTGATCGAGGAGTCGGAGGACGCCACCTTGCTCGACCGCTACCTCGAGGGTGAGGAGCTCGACCCTCAGGTGCTGCTCGCGGACCTGAGCACGGCGGTCGCCCGGGCCACCTTCTACCCGATCCTGCCCGTCTCCCCGCCGACCGGCGCCGGCCTCGATGAGCTGCTGGATCTCATCGCCGGCGCCTTCCCCGATCCCACCCAGCTGCGGGTGTCGACCGTGACGACGCCGGCGGGCGCCCCGGTCAAGGGCGTGTCGTGCGACCCGTCGGCCCCGCTGGTCGCGGAGGTGGTGCGCACGACGTCGGACCCCTACGTCGGCCGCTTGTCGCTCGTGCGCGTCTTCTCCGGCACGCTGCGCGTCGACGATCCCGTCCACGTCTCCGGTCACCTCGGGGACTTCGTCGGTCACGACGTGCCCGGGCACCCGGCCCACGACGACGACGAGCGGGTCGGCCCCCTCTCCAGCCCCTTCGGAGACACCCACCGCCCGAAGGGCACCGCGATCGCCGGCGACCTGGCCCTCGTCTCCAAGCTCTCTCGCGCGGAGACCACCGACACGCTCTCCTCGACGGAGCGGCCGGTCGTGGTGGCCCCCTGGGTGCTGCCCGAGCCGCAGCTGCCGGTGGCGATCCGGGCGGCGACCAAGTCCGACGAGGACAAGCTGGGCTCGGCGCTGCAGCGGCTCGTCGCCGAGGACGTCACGATGCGCCTCGACCACGCCAGCGACACCGAGCAGGTCGTCGTCTGGGCGATGGGCCAAGCCCATGTCGACGACCTCATCGCCCAGCTCGCCGGCCGTTACGGGGTGACGGTGACCGTCGAGCCCTTCCGGACCGCGCTGCGCGAGACCTTCGTGCAGCGGTGCTCCGTGCAGGGGCGGCACGTCAAGCAGTCGGGTGGCCACGGCCAGTACGCGGTCTGCGACATCGAGGTGGAGCCCGGCGTCATCGGCATCGTGAAGGGCAGCGGCACGCTGAACCTGTGGCTGGTGCCGCCGGTCCTGCCCTCGGGCGCGCCCACGTTCCCGACGCTCTTCCCGCCGCCGAACGCCCGGGAGTACCGCATCCTGCGCGGCACGATCCCGAGGACCAGCACGATGGCCGATCGCGACGGCGACGGCACGTTCGGTCCGGTCGTCTACGACCACACCGGCTACGTCTGCGCGTTCGTCACGACGCAGCGGGACATCAGCGCGGACCTCACGACCCCCGGCTCGTTCTACTACTTCGTGCCCGGCGTGAACTCGCTCGGGTGCGCGGGCATGGGCCAGGACAGCGAGGGCGCCGACATCCCCGGCGCCGGGACGGGCTGTCCCTCGGCCGCCGACTGCCGGCCCTGACGCGCTGAGCCCTGGGCCATGAAGGCGCCCGGCCATGGCCGGGCGCCTTTTTCATGCGCCTCCGGCGCCCGCGAGAGCCTCGGCCGGGGATCCCGCTCGCGGGGCGACTACAATTCCTCCGTGACGACGCAGCGCAAGGACGCCGGAGAGGTCGAAGTCGAGGAGAAGCGGCAGGCACGGACGCCCAAGCGCTTCAAGGTCGTCCTTCTTCTGCAGCAACGACCGGGTGAGCGCTGTAAGGTGTGTGCT
>CALMNV010000319.1 GCA_937873285.1 uncultured Intrasporangium sp.
GGCCCCGGCGGTCAACAGGCAGTTCGTCGCAGCGCTGGCCCGGGCGCAGCGGAGCGGCAACACGTCTGGCGTGGGAGGCGCAGCCCTGACGGACTCGTCGTTCATCCAGCAGCTGGACCCGCGCCTGGCCCGCCCGTTCCTCGTCGGCTTCGCCGAGGCGATGCAGTCGGTGTTCCTCGTCGCCGCGGGCGTGCTCGTGCTGGCCTTCGTCGCCTCGCTGTTCCTCCCGCACGTCGACCTCGGTCCGCGCCCCGGCGCCCAGCCGGCGGGAGAGGCGGAGGCGGTCGCGGCCGGCCACTGACCGGTCCGCGCCCTCAGCGCAGGTTGTGCAGCTCTCGGCGAGACAGGAAGGAGCGGGTGCCGAGCGCCATGAGGCACGCCAGCGCGCCGGCCACGATCGCCACGAAGTAGCCGGCCCGGGAGCCGACCCGGTCGACGACCGCCCCGGAGACCGCGGAGCCGCCGGCGATGCCGATGATGAGGCCGGTGAGCACGATCGTCATGCCCTCGTTGAGCTGGGCCTTGGGCACGATGCGCTCGATGAGGTTCATCGTCGTGATCAGCGTCGGCGCCGTGGCCGTCCCGGCGAAGAGCATGACGGCGCCGAGGATCCAGAGGTCTCCGGCGAAGAGCACCGGCGACTCGAGGACCACCATGCCGAGCGTGCCCGCGATGAGCAGCTTGAGCAGGTTGCGACCGTGCGAGAAGTGGCCGAAGACGACACCGGCGACGGCCGACCCGACGGCATACAGAGCGAGGATCGGGCCGGCGGCCTTCGGGTGGCCGCTCGTCTCCGCCACCGCGAGGGTGACGACCTCGTTGACACCGAAGATGGCGCCGGTCATCGTCATGATGAAGGCCAGCGGCACCAGCCCGGGGTTGTGATGGGCGTGGCCGGCCGGCCGCTCGTGGTGGGGCACGACCGGCGGCTCGGTGGAGCGGGCGGAGATGAAGACGAAGACGCCCACCCCGTAGGAGACGGCGGCGAAGACGAAGCCGGCCTCCGGGAACAGGGACGTCGAGAGCCACACGGCGAGCACCGGTCCGACGACGAAGGTGACCTCCTCCATGACCTGCTCGAACGACAGGGCCGTGTGCAGGCTGCGCGGGTCGGAGGCGAAGATGTGCGACCACCGGGCGCGGGCCATCGTGCCCATGCTGGGGATGAGACCGACGAGGGGATAGGTGACGAAGAGGAGCCAGGACGGCCAGTCTCGCAGTGACGCGACGACCGTGACCGTCGCCCAGAACCCAGACCACAGGAAGAACGGGATGGCGATCCGGCGCTGGCCGTAGCGGTCCACCAGCCGGCCGAGGAACGGCGCGAAGACGGCGAGGGAGACCATGCCCACCGCCATGACGGCGCCGGCGAGCGCGTAGGAGTCCCGGCGCGCGGCGACCATCGCCACGGTCGCGACGCCGAACATGGCGCCGGCGGACCGGGCGATCATGCCGCCCAGGATGAACGCGCGCGCACCCGGGACGGCGAAGAGCGGTCGGTAGGACGCCAGCACTGGTCGGTCTCCTCGGGGGTCGGAAGGGATCGCCCATCCTTGCACTGCGAAGCGGGCGGCCCTGCCGTGACGCATGCGACCGCCCACGTCACTGCTCCGCTTTCCGGAGCAGTGACGTGGGCGGTCACTGCTGGTGCTTGCGGCGAAGCGACCACAGCTGCGGCGAGCGCTCCACCTCGACGGCGACGTCCCACGGGACCCCGCCGGCAGCGCTCTCCCGGCGGAACGACGCCACGACGCGGCGGGCCAGGTCGGGGTCGCGGGCGACGCGGCCCGCCAGGGCGAGCGCCTGCGGCTCGACGTCGGCGTCGTCGTATGCCGCCCACGCCAGCCCGAGGGCCACCGCCCGCTCCCCGTCGACCTCCTCACCGAACATCCCCATGGCCGCCGCTGCCTCACGCCCCGCCGCCCGGGCGAGGAGGGTGAAGTGCCCGCCGCCCGGGTGGATCCCGAGCTGGACGAACCCGGGCAGGAGCCGGGCGGTCCGCGCGACGACGCGCAGGTCGGTGGCGAGCGCGAGGTTGAGCCCGGCACCGACGGCCGCCCCGCGGACTGCCGCGACGGTCGGCAGCCCGATGGAGCCGACCGTGGTGAACGCGGCATACACCGTCTCGAGGTTGCGGTAGGCCGTGTCCTCGGCGGGGTCGCGGCCGGTCTCGGTGAGGACCTCGCGGACCGCGCCCGCGCAGAAGTGCGCGCCGCCGGTCACGACCAGGGCACCGACCCGCGGGTCCGCCTCCGCCTCCTGGGCCACGTCAGCGAGCTCGCGGGCCATCGGCACCGACAGGGCGTTGCGGCGGCCGGGCGCGTCGAGGGTCACGACCGCGACCCGATCGGCGACCTCGTAGCGGATCTCGGACATGCGGTGGTCCTCCTTGCTGGGACTGCTGTGGCTGCTGGGTCTGCTGGGTCTGCTGGGTCTGTTGCGGCGGACGAGGCTGCTGCGGCGGACGAGGTCAGGGCTGGGCGGCGCGACCCGTGGTGACGAGCTGCCAGAGGCGGTCGGGGCCGGCGCCGGTGGCGAGGCGGGTCAGGGTCTCGTCCCACTCGTGGATCGAGCCGAACTCACTGCGCCACACGAGGACCGGCTCGGTCAGGCGGTGCAGCTCGTGCTCCAGCGTCGTGCCCATGGCACCGAGCACCTGGTGCGCGTTGCGCACGACGACCGACGAGGCGTGGCCGACGCACGACTTCGCGACGCCGACGGCGAAGAGCATGCCTGGGTCCCGCCAGTCGGACGCGGCCGCCCGCGCCACGGCCGCGTCCGTGGCCGCCCGGGCGAGGGACGCCTCGGCGGCGAGGTCGGCCACCAGTGCCTGCACGGCCTGGAAGCCGGCAAGCGGCCGGCCGAACTGCCTCCGGAGGCAGGCATGGGCGACGACCACCTCCAGAATGCGCCCCATCGCCCCGCTCACCTGGGCGCAGCGTGCGAGCGCCCCGCGCAGGTGGAACTGGCGCCCCACGAGGTCGTCGACCACCTCCCCCGCCTCGAGGTCTGCGAGGTCGAAGTCGAGCGTGTCGCTGGGCGCGCCGGCGAGGTTGCGGCAGGGGGTGACGCGGATCCGCTCCACCGGGACGTCCGAGACGCGCCACCGCTCACCGTCCTCCCACAGCGCGACGACGGAGCCCGCGGCCCGGCCGAAGGTGACGTTGACCGCGGTGCCGGACGGGTAGGGACGGCACACGGTGCGCAGCCTGACCTCGTTGGGCAGGCCGGCGGCGTGCAGCAGCCACTCCGCCAGGAGGTCGTGCTCGACCAGCGGCACGGGCGCGGCAGCGGCGGCCGCGAGGCGCAGCAGCGCAGCGGCGTCGACCCAGCTCGCACCTCCGCCGCCCCGGGACACCGGCGTGGTCAAGCGGGTCAGCCCCAGCTCCTCCAGCCGCGCCCAGAGCGCGCGGTCGACGTCCACCTCCGCGCGCGGCGGCCCTTCCGGCGAGGGGCGTGCGGCACGGTATGCCGCGAACAGCTCGGTCAGGACGCGCACGAGGTCGGGGTCCGCCGCCACGACCGCGCCTGCGCCGGTGTCGGGGCGGGTCATCGCTGCAGTCCGAGGCCGCGGGCGATGACGCCGCGCAGGATCTCGTTGGTGCCCCCGCGCAGCGTGAACCCCGGTCGACGCAGGATCGCCGCGTGCAGCAGCCGGTAGAGGTCCTCCTCCTGCACCCACCCGGTGGCGCTGAGGGTGTCGACGTAGTCGGCGATGTCTCCCTCGGTGGTCGTGCCGAGCACCTTGACGGCCGCCGCGGTGATGTCGGCTGCCGGAGTCGCGCCGCCGGCCGCGGTGGTGCCGGCGACTGACGGGCCCTCGGCGTCCAACCGGCTCTCGAGCGCCACGGCGACGCCGGCCGACAGGTGGTGCAGGCCGGCGACCCGGGCCACCTGTCGGCCGAGCCCGGCGTCGAGCGGCACCCGTCCGTCCTCCATGGCCTCGGCCGCAGCGGCGAGAAGCGGAAAGGTCGACAGGAAGCGCTCGGGACCGCTGCGCTCGAAGCCGAGCTCGGCGCTCACCTGCCGCCACCCGGCACCGATCTGCCCGACGACGCGGTCGTCGGGGACGAGGACGCCGTCGAGGTGGACCTCGTTGAGGTGATGCTCCCCGCCCATCGAGAGGATCGGCCGGACCTGCACCCCGGGCGCGCGCAGGTCGACGAGGAACTGGCTGAGGCCATCGTGGCGGTGACCGGCGTCAGCCGGGGCCGAGCGGGCGAGCGCGACGAACGCGTCGGCCTCGTGCGCGCCAGAGGTCCACACCTTGGTCCCCGTCAGCCGCCAGCCGCCCGCGACCCGCTCGG
>CALMNV010000320.1 GCA_937873285.1 uncultured Intrasporangium sp.
GTCGATCTGGCCGGAGCGCACGAGGTCCTCGACGGTCTCCATGGCGAGGTAGGGGTTGACCGCCGCGGCGCCGTAGCCGATGAGCAGCGCGACGTGGTGCACCTCGCGCACGTCACCGGCCTCGACGATGAGCCCGACCTGGGTGCGGGTCTTCTCCCGGATGAGGTGGTGGTGGACCGCAGCGGTGAGCAGCAGGGACGGGATGGGCGCCAGGTCACGGCCGGAGTCGCGGTCGGAGAGCACGACGAACCGCGCGCCGCGGGTGATGGCGTGCGAGACCTCCCGGAAGATCTCGTCGAGCCGGTCGCGCATCGCGGCCGCTCCGCCGGTGACGTCGTAGAGGCCGCGCACCACGTGGGTCGCGTAGCCCGGCAGGTCGCCGTCGGCGTTGAGGTGCACGACCTTGGCCAGCTGGTCGTTGTCGATGACCGGGAACGGCAGGACGAGCTGGCGCGCGTGCGCGGGCGACGCGGACAGTGCGTTGCCCTCCGGCCCGAGGAAGGTCGCGAGCGAGGTGACGAGCTCCTCGCGGATCGCATCGAGCGGCGGGTTGGTCACCTGCGCGAAGAGCTGGGTGAAGTAGTCGAAGAGCAGCCGAGGGCGCGAGGACAGCACGGCGATCGGCGTGTCGGTGCCCATCGAGCCGAGCGCCTCGCCCCCGGTGCGGGCCATCGGCGTGAGCAGGATGCGCAGCTCCTCGGCGGTGTAGCCGAACGTCTGCTGGCGGCGGGCCACCGAGGAGGCGGTGTGCACGATGTGCTCCCGCTCGGGCAGCTGCTCGAGGTGGATGAGCCCGGCGTGCAGCCAGTCGGCATACGGATGTGCGGCCGCCAGCTGGCTCTTGATCTCGTCGTCACCGACGATCCGGCCGTGCTCGGTGTCGACGAGGAACATCCGCCCCGGCTGCAGCCGGCCGCGCTTGACGATCGAGGCGGGGTCGAGGTCGAGCACGCCTGACTCGGATGCCAGCACGACCAGGCCGTCCGAGGTCACCGTGTAGCGACCGGGCCGCAACCCGTTGCGGTCGAGGACCGCGCCGACCAGTGTGCCGTCGGTGAACACGACGTTGGCCGGGCCGTCCCACGGCTCCATGATCGTCGAGTGGAACTCGTAGAAGGCGCGGCGGGCCGGGTCCATCGTCGCGTGGTTCTCCCACGCCTCCGGGATCATCATGAGCACCGCGTGCGGCAGCGATCGGCCGCCGAGGTGGAGGAGCTCGAGGACCTCGTCGAAGCTGGCCGAGTCCGACCCCCCGGGGGTGACGATGGGAAAGAGCCGCTCGAGGGCTCCGGGGATGATGTCGGAGGTGAGCAGGCTCTCACGGGCCCGCATCCAGTTGCGGTTGCCCTTGACCGTGTTGATCTCGCCGTTGTGGGCGATGAAGCGGTAGGGGTGCGCGAGCGGCCAGGACGGGAAGGTGTTGGTGGAGAACCGGGAGTGCACCACCGCGAGCTCGGTCTTGAAGCGCGGGTCGCTGAGGTCGGGGAAGAACGGCTCGAGCTGCCCGGTCGTGAGCATCCCCTTGTAGACCATCGTGCGGGACGACAGCGAGGCGAAGTAGACCTCCGCGTCGTGCTCGGCGCGCTTGCGCAGGGCGAAGGCCATCCGGTCGAGGCCGAGGTTGACCGAGCGGCCGATCGCGGACGAGACGAACAGCTGCGCGAAGTGCGGCATGCACTCCCGCGCCACCCTGCCGACGAGGTCCGCCTCGACGGGAACGTCCCGCCAGCCGAGGACCTTGAGGTTCTCGGCGGCCGCGAGCTCCTCGATGTGCCGCACCGCCGCCGCCCGCGCGGCCGGCTCAGCGGGCAGGAAGACCAGCCCGGCGGCATACGCCCCCGGGGTGGGCAGCGCGAAGGGCACCGAGGCGCGGAGGAACTCGTCGGGCAGCTGCAGGAGGATGCCGGCGCCGTCGCCGACGAGCGGGTCGGCTCCGGTGGCCCCCCGGTGGTCCAGGTTGCGCAGGGCGGTGAGGGCGTGGTCGACGATGTCATGGCCGGGCGTGCCGCGCAGGGTCGCGACGAGGGCCACCCCGCAGGCGTCGTGCTCGAGCTCGCGGCGGTAGAGCCCGGTGCTGGGCGGGTGCGCGCTGAAGCGGGAGTGCGGCGTCATCGTCACCGTCCTTTACGTGTCGTCCCCGGATGGAGCTGGGCCGGTGGACGGCGCTGGTCCACGGCAGGCAAGACCACGATACTGGAGGTGGGAAGCGTCCTACTCCTTGATACGGCCAATCCCGGATGGTGAGACCTGGTGCGTGCGCACGCTCACGAGGCGACGTGCGACGCTGGGCTCTCCTCCGCCTCCTGGCGGGGCCCGCGGCCGAACCGTCGCCACAGCCACACGCCGAGGAGGAAGACGAGGATGGACACCCACGTGTTGACCCGCTGGCCGAGGATCAGGTTGGCCGAGTCGCTGCGCATGTTCTCGACGACGATGCGCCCGACCGGGTAGCCCATGACGTATGCCGCGAAGAGCTGGCCGGGGCGCAGGTTGCGGCGGCGGTCGAGCACGAGGAGCACCGCGGCGAGGACGAGCACCCACAGCGCCTCGTAGAGGAACGTGGGGTGGAAGAAGCCCTTGACCACCGGCTGCCCGGCAGCGTCGCGGACCGCTTGGCCGAGCGAGGTGTCCCATTCGTAGACCTTGAGCGCCCACGGCAGGTCGGTCGGGCGGCCGTAGATCTCGTTGTTGAAGTAGTTGCCGAAGCGGCCCATGGCCTGGGCGATGAGCACGCCCGGCGCCGCGGCGTCGACGAAGTGCAGGAACGACACGCCGTGGCGCCGGCACCCGATCCAGGCCCCGAGCGCGCCGAGGGCCACAGCACCCCAGATGCCGAGACCGCCGTTCCAGATCGCGAACGCGTCCATCGGCCGGCCGCCGGCCCCGAAGTAGGGCTGTGGAGTGGTGATGAGGTGGTAGAGCCGCCCGCCGACGATGCCGAACGGGACCGCCCACGCGGAGATGTCGAGCGCGACGCCCCGGCGGGCCCCTCGGGCGACGAGCCGCCGGTCCGTCAGCCACACCGCGACGACGATGCCGGCGAGAATGCACAGCGCATAGGCCCGAATGGGGATCGGGCCCAGGTGCCACACTCCTGTCGTCGGCGACGGAATCGCCGCGGGGACTCCGCTCACCGCCGCGGCCTGCGCGGCCAGAGCTGGGATGCCGGTCCAGACCATCAACTGCCTTCCTTCGATGTAGCGCCTCGTATGCCGTCGGCGAGCTCGCGAGCGAGCGCGCCAAGAGCCTGCAGTCCCGCGCGCTCCGACGGCGCCTGCGTGAGGCAGCGCACCAACGCCGACCCTACGATGACGCCGTCCGCGAAGCGAGCCACCTCGGCGGCCTGCTCGCCTGTCGACACCCCGAGGCCGACGCACACCGGCAGGTCGGAGACCGACCGGGTGCGCGCGACGAGTCCCTTGGCTGCGGTGCCCACCCGGGACCGCGCCCCGGTGACGCCCATGACCGCCGCCGCGTAGACGAAGCCGCGACACCGAGACGTCACCGCCGCCAGCCGCTCGGGGGTGGAGCTGGGGGCGACGAGGAACACCCTGTCGAGCTCGTGCCGGTCGGCCGCGGCGATCCAGTCGGCCGCCTCCTCGGGAATGAGGTCAGGGGTGATCAGTCCCGCGCCGCTAGCCCCGGCGAGCTCGGCCGCGAAGGCGTCGACGCCGTGGCGCAGCACCGGGTTCCAGTACGTCATGACGAGCGCGGCCGCGCCCGCCTCGGTCACCGCCTTGGTGGCGAGGAACGCGTCGGTGAGCCGCACGCCCCGCTCGAGCGCACGGACCGCAGCATCCTGGATGACGGGTCCGTCGAGCACCGGGTCGCTGTAGGGGACACCCACCTCGACGATGTCGACGCCGGACTCGACGAGGACCTGCATGGCCTCCACCGAGCCGGCGACGGAGGGAAAGCCGACGGGAAGGTAGCCCACGAGCGCGGCCCGACCTTCCGCTCGACACCGGTTGAGCACCGCGGTCACGCCGCTCCCACTCACAGCTGCACCCCGGTGCCCTGCGCCTCCGGGTCGTCCGGCGGCCGCTCGACACCGCCCTCGAGCAGTCCGAACCACTCCGCCGCCGTGTGCACGTCCTTGTCGCCTCTGCCTGAGAGGTTGACGAGCAACAGGGCGTCCTCGCCGAGCTCCCGGCCGACCTGCATGGCGCCGGCGAGCGCATGGGCGCTCTCGATGGCGGGCAGGATGCCCTCGGTGCGGCTGAGGAGGGCGAACGCCTCCATCGCCTCGGCGTCGGTGATGGGACGGTACTGTGCCCGGCCAGTCTCGAGCAGGTGCGCGTGCTCCGGGCCGACGCTGGGGTAGTCGAGCCCCGCGGAGACGCTGTGGGAGGGGACCGTCTGCCCGTCCTCGTCCTGCAGCACGTAGGTGTAGGCGCCGTGCAGCACGCCGGGTGCTCCGGCGGCGAACCGCGCCGCGTGCCGACCGGAGGCGATGCCCTCGCCGCCGGCCTCGAGCCCGATGAGCCGGACCGACGCGTCGTCGAGGAACCGGTGGAAGATCCCCATGGCGTTGGAGCCGCCCCCGACGCAGGCGAGGACGGCGTCGGGCAGCCTGCCCACGAGGTCGAGCACCTGGGCGCGGGCCTCGACGCCGATGACCCGGTGGAAGTCGCGGACCATCTCCGGGAAGGGGTGGGGCCCGGTGACGGTGCCGAGGACGTAGTGCGTCGTCTCGACGTTGGCGACCCAGTCCCGGAACGCCTCGTTGACGGCGTCCTTGAGCGTGCGGCTGCCGTGCGTGACCGGGACGACCTCAGCGCCGAGCAGCCGCATCCGGGCGACGTTGAGGGCCTGGCGCTCGGTGTCCTTCTCGCCCATGTAGATGACGCACTCCAGCCCGAGCAGAGCGGCCGCGGTGGCTGTGGCCACGCCGTGCTGACCGGCACCGGTCTCGGCGATGACGCGGCTCTTGCCCATCCGCGTCGTGAGCAGCGCCTGACCGAGCACGTTGTTGATCTTGTGCGAGCCGGTGTGGTTGAGGTCCTCCCGCTTGAGGATCACCCGGGCGCCGCCGCAGTGGGCCGCGAACCGCGCCACCTCGGTGAGGATGCTCGGCCGGCCGGTGTAGGTACGCTGCAGCCGATCGAGCTCGCCGAGGAACCCCGGGTCGACGCCGGCCTTGCGACGCGCCTCGTCGAGCTGTTCCAGGGCCGGGATCAGCGCCTCGGG
>CALMNV010000321.1 GCA_937873285.1 uncultured Intrasporangium sp.
TGGGCGCGCCGCGGCGCTGCCCGCACGTCCGAGTCCAGCCGGCTCGGTGCCGTCGGTGCTGTCGGTGCCGCCGGCGCCGCCGCTGCCGTCGGCGCTGTTGGCGCTATTGGTGGTGTCGGTGCGCCCGGGGTCGTCGGGGTCGCGGCAGGCAGGCGGGTCGCGACCTGCTCCCAGTCGCCGTACACCTCGTCGAAGTCTCCCCGCCGGTCGCCGGTGCGGCCCTGCTCGTCCACACCGCGGTGCAGGTCGACGCGCCCGAAGCCGGAGCCGCCGGCCGCCAGCCCGCCGTCGGGCTCCTGCCACGGCATACCGCTCGGGACGACGCCCTCACGAGCCAGCCCGGTGAGCGGATCGGCCAGCGCACGGACGTGGTCGTGCAGCCGGGGGTCGATCCAGGGCTCGTCACGCTCCAGCGCGCCGAGCACGAACCGCGGGTGGGCGGTCAGCCGCTCGTGCAGTCGCAGCCCCGCCCTGCCGGTCCACCGGGCGAGGTCGTCGACGTGCGGCCACGGCCGCTCCGGATTGACATGGTCGGGCGTCACCGGCGAGACGCCACCCCAGTCGTCGACCCCGGCGGCGAGGAGGCGCCCGATCTGCTCCGGCTCGGAGAGGTTGGGCGGCGCCTGCACCGAGACGCTCGGGCCGAGGAGGAGCCGGGTCACCGCGATCGTCGCGAGGTACTCCTCCGCACCGAGGTCCGGCGTGGCCCGCATGGCCGTGTCGTCCTTGGCGCGGAAGTTCTGCACGATGCACTCCTGCACGCCGCGGTACTCCCGGGCCACCGAGCGGATCGCGAGGATCGAGTCCAGGCGCTCCTGCGGCGTCTCGCCGATGCCGATGAGGATGCCCGTCGTGAAGGGCACGCCGACCCGCCCGGCATCCTCGAGCACGCGCAGGCGGACCGCGGGGTCCTTGTCCGGTGACCCGTAGTGCGGCCCCCCCGGCTCCTCGAAGAGCCGCCGCGAGGTCGTCTCGAGCATCAGCCCCATCGAGGGTGCGACCGGCTTGAGCCGCTGCAGGTCCGCCCAGGACAGGACGCCCGGGTTGAGGTGCGGCAGCAGGCCCGTCTCCTCCAGCACCCGGATCGCCATGGCCCGCACATAGGCCAGGGTGTCGTCGTAGCCGTGCGCGTCGAGCCACTCCCGTGCTGCGGGCCACCGGTCCTCGGGCCGGTCGCCGAGCGTGAAGAGGGCCTCCTTGCAGCCGCTCGCCGCCCCCAGCCGGGCGATGGAGAGCACCTCGTCGGCCGACAGGTAGGGCGCCGGCACCCGATGCGGGACGGTGGCGAAGGTGCAGTAGTGGCAGCGGTCCCGGCACAGGCGGGTGAGGGGGAGGAAGACCTTGCGCGAGTAGGTCACGACGCCCGGCCGGCCGGCGAAGGCCAGGGCCGCGTCGCGGACTCGGGCCGACGCCTCGAAGAGCGCGTCGAGGTCCTCACCCCTCGCGCCGAGCAGGACGAGCGCCTCAGCCGGGTCGAGCGCCTTGCCGGCCCGGGCCCGAGCGAGGGCCCGCCGCGTGGAAGAGTCGGTCACCCGGCACACCCTAGCCTCGGGCCGCCCCGCCTCCCGAGCGGCGTGGCGTGCCCGAGCCGGCCTCCACGCCACTGCTCCAGGTGCCGGCGGCGGTGGCGTGGTCGGCGGGCGACCGGCTCAGCGGCTGGAGTAGTTGGGCGCCTCGACGATGGACTGCACGTCGTGCGGGTGGCTCTCCTTGAGTCCCGCCGTGGTGATGCGCACGAACCGCCCGCGCTCCTTCAGGTCGGGGATGGTCTGCGCCCCGACGTAGAACATCGACTGGCGCAGCCCCCCGACGAGCTGGCGGGCGACGGTGGCGACCGCTCCCTTGTAGGCCACCTGGCCCTCGATGCCCTCCGGCACGCGCTGCTCGTCAGTGGTGACGTCCGCCTGGAAGTAGCGGTCCCGGGAGTAGGAGGTCTTGCCCCGCGAGCTCATCGCCCCTATCGAGCCCATGCCGCGGTAGGACTTGAACTGCTTGCCGCTCAGCAGCACGAGGTCACCGGGGCTCTCCTCGGATCCTGCCAGGAGCGAACCGACCATGACGGTGTCGGCGCCGGCGACGAGAGCCTTGGCGATGTCCCCCGAGTACTGCAGCCCACCGTCCCCGATGAGCGGCACGCCGGCCGGGCCGCACGCCTGGGCCGCCTCGTGGATGGCGGTCACCTGCGGCACCCCGACACCCGCGACGACCCGGGTCGTGCAGATGGACCCCGGCCCCACCCCCACCTTGACGGCGTCGACCCCGGCGTCGATGAGGGCCTGGGCGCCTTCCCTGGTGGCGACGTTGCCCCCGACGATCTGGACACCGGCCATGGCGGGGTCACCCTTGAGCGTCTTGATCATGTCGAGCAGCAGCCGCGCGTGACCGTGCGCCGTGTCGACGACGAGGACGTCCACCCCCGCCTCGACCAAGGTGGTGGCGCGCTTCCACGCGTCACCGAAGTAGCCCACCGCCGCACCCACCAGCAGCCGGCCGTCACCGTCCTTGCTCGCGTGCGGGAACTGCTCGGACTTGACGAAGTCCTTGACGGTGATGAGGCCAGCGAGCCGGCCGTCGGCGTCGACGAGCGGCAGCCGCTCACGCTTGTGCTGTCGCAGCAGCGCGGCGGCGGTGTCCCGGTCGATGTCCATGGGGCCGGTGATGAGCGGCATCCGGGTCATGACGTCGCGCACGAGGGTCGCGCCCCACTCGGCGACCGGGACGAAGCGCAGGTCCCGGTTGGTGATGATGCCGATGAGCGTGCCGTCGGGCTCGACCACGGGCAGCCCGGACACGCGATACTCCCCGCAGATCCGGTCGAGCTCCTCGAGGGAGGCATCGGGGCCGATCGTCACCGGGTTGGGGATGCGGCCGGTCTGGGTCCGCTTGACGAGGTCCACCTGGTAGGCCTGGTCCTCGATGGACAGGTTGCGATGGAGCACGCCGAGGCCACCCTGCCTGGCCATGGCGATCGCCATCCTCGACTCGGTCACGGTGTCCATGGCCGCAGAGACGAGGGGGATCCGCAGGGAGATCTCCCGGGTCAGGCGGGTGGTGGTGTCCACCTCGCTCGGGATGACGTCGGTCTCGCCCGGCAGGAGCAGGACGTCGTCGTAGGTCAGGCCCAAGGTGGCGAACGGCGCTGGCACGTCGGACGATACGAGGCTCATCACCCGATTCTAGGGCAGCACGACCGCCTGCCATTCCGGGGGACATTCTTGAACAAGTCTTGAACCGCCACGCCCTTACCTTCGCCGGGCCGGCGGCATAGCGTCGAAACACCGGCCCGCGCACGATCGGGTCCGTGATGAGGCAGCGGAGGGGGGACCCCCGCCTGATCGGAAGACGAGAACATGGCTGAGATCACGCGACTTCCCGGACCCGTGGCGGACCGGTGGAACTGGCAGCTCCAGGGCGCCTGCCGCGGCGTCAACCCCGAGGACTTCTTCCACCCGGAGGGCGAGCGCGGTCCGCGCCGGCGCTCCCGTGACCTCAGCGCCAAGGCGGTCTGCGCCCGCTGTCCCGTGCTCCTGCAGTGCCGCACCCACGCCCTGGAGGTCCGTGAGCCCTACGGCGTGTGGGGCGGCCTCACCGAGGCCGAGCGCGAGGCCATCCATGCCGAGGGCGACATCCCCGCCGCCTCCTGACGCCGGCCCCCCCTCCGGCAAGAGAAGGGCCGCTCCCCCTCGGGAGCGGCCCTTCTCGCTGACCTGGCAGCCGCGGCTCAGTGGCCGTCGCTCACTGGCCGTCGCTCAGTGGCCGTCGCTCACTGGCCGTCGCTCAGTGGCCGTCGCTCAGTGGCCGTGACCGTGACCGTGACCGGCAGCGCCGTTCTGCTCCTCCTCGGGCTTGTCGACCACGAGCGTGTCCGTCGTGAGGATCATCGAGGCGATCGACTCGGCGTTACGCAGGGCCGACCGGGTGACCTTCACCGGGTCGATGACACCGGCGGCGATGAGGTCGCCGTACTCGCCGGTGGCGGCGTTGAGCCCCTGGCCGAGCGGCATGTCAGCCACCTTGGAGGTGACCACGTAGCCCTGCAGGCCGGCGTTCTCGGCGATCCAGCGCAACGGCTCCTGCACCGCCTTGCGGACGATCGCGGCACCGGTCGCCTCATCGCCCTCGAGCTGCAGTCCGTCGATGACCTGCGCGGCGTGGATGAGCGCTGTGCCACCGCCGGCGACGATGCCCTCCTCGATCGCCGCCCGGGTCGCCGAGATGGCGTCCTCGATGCGGTGCTTCTTCTCCTTCAGCTCGACCTCGGTGTGGGCGCCGACGCGGATGACGCACACGCCACCGGCGAGCTTGGCGAGGCGCTCCTGCAGCTTCTCGCGGTCCCAGTCCGAGTCCGTGCGCTCGATCTCGGACTTGATCTGGCCCACTCGTCCGGACACCTCCGACGGGTCTCCGGCGCCGTCGATGATCGTCGTGTTGTCCTTGGTCAGGACGACCCGGCGGGCCCGGCCGAGCACGGTGAGGTCCGCCTGGTCGAGCTTGAGGCCGACCTCCTCGGCGATGACCTGACCGCCGGTGAGGATCGCGATGTCCTGCAGCATGGCCTTGCGGCG
>CALMNV010000322.1 GCA_937873285.1 uncultured Intrasporangium sp.
CCACGGATACCCGCTGCCGGGGTCGGTCCAGACGTGGGTGCCGGGCACCGTGGCCACGCTGGCCGATCCCGGCGCCAGCACCGGTTTCGCGCAGGACCTGGCGTCGTTCGTGCTCGCCGTGCGCAGCATCGACACTCGTGGGCGGAGGTTCGCCGGAGCCGGCCGTGGTGGCGACCTCCGCATCCACGAGCAGTGGGTGCAGACGTGCCTCGAGCGCAGCGAGGGCCTGCTCGACGTCCCCCGGCTGCGGCGCGCATGGGCGTCGTTTCGCGACCTGCCGCGGGGCGACGCTCCCGATGGGATGAGCCACGGTGATCTCGTCCCGGGCAACGTGCTCGTCTCCGGCGCACGCCTCGCCGGGGTCATCGACGTCGGTGGCTTCGGCGCCGCCGATCCCGCCCTCGAGCTGGTCGCCGCCTGGCATCTGCTCGACGCGGGTCCTCGGCAGGTCTTGCGCGACGAGCTGGGCTGCACCGACCTCGAGTGGGAGCGAGGACGGGCCTGGGCGTTCGTCCAGGCGATCGGGCTGGTGTGGTACTACGCGCGGAGCAACCCCACGGTGAGCCTGACCGGCCGGCGCACGCTGGACCGCGTCCTGGCGGCTCCGGCGGCCGCGCGCGGCTAGCGTCAGGAGTCGAAACGGCCGGGCGGCGGCTCGTCGAGCGGCAGGGTGGCCCAGCCCCCCTGGCTGTCCGCCGGCGGGGTCAGCCCGAGGTGCTGCCACGCCAGGGCGGAGGCGGCCCGGCCCCGCGGCGTGCGGACGAGGAACCCCTCGCGCACCAGGAAGGGCTCGGCGACCGTCTCGACGGTCTCCGCCTCCTCCCCCACGGCCACGGCGAGGGTCGACAGGCCGACCGGGCCGCCGGCGAACCGGCGGCACAGGGCCTCGAGCACCCCCCTGTCCAGCCGGTCGAGCCCGCGGTCGTCGACGTCGAAGAGGGCGAGCGCCTCCTTCGCGGCGGGCAGGGTGACGCGTTCCTCACCGTGCACCTGGGCCCAGTCGCGCACCCGGCGCAGCAGGCGGTTGGCGATCCTGGGCGTGCCTCGCGAGCGCGTCGCGATCTCGGTGATGCCGTCGTCGTCGGCGACCAGGCCGAGCAGCCGGGCCGAGCGGCGCAGGATGAGCACCAGATCGGCGGCGCTGTAGAAGTCGAGGTGACCGGTGAAGCCGAAGCGGTCACGAAGCGGCGCCGGCAGCAGCCCGGCCCGGGTCGTCGCCCCGACGACGGTGAAGGGGGGCAGCTCCAGCGGGATGGCCGTGGCGCCGGGACCCTTGCCGATGACGATGTCGACCCGGAAGTCCTCCATCGCGAGATAGAGCATCTCCTCGGCCGCCCGGGACATCCGGTGGATCTCGTCGAGGAAGAGGACCTCCCCCTCGGCCAGCGACGACAGGACCGAGGCGAGGTCGCCCGCGTGCTGGATGGCCGGACCGGAGGTGACCCGGATCGGCTGCTCCAGCTCGGCGGCGACGATCATGGCCAGCGTCGTCTTGCCGAGGCCGGGCGGGCCGGACAGCAGGACGTGGTCAGGCGGGGCGCCCCGGCGCCGCGCGGCGGTGAGCACGAGGTCGAGCTGGTCGCGCACCCGGGGCTGGCCGGGGAACTCGGCCAGCCTGCGGGGGCGCAGCGCGGCCTCCACCTGCCGTTCGTCGGCCTCCCCGCCGGCGTCGACGATGCGCGCGGTCGCGTCGATGGAGCCGTCCGCCTCGGGGCCGCTCACGGCTGCGCCCGTCGCCTGCTCCGGCCGGCGGTCCGGCTCATCGCCCGAGCTCCTGCAGTGCGGCGCGGAGCAGGGCCGAGACACCGGTCCCGTCGGCGGCGCGCGGGACCACCTTGTCGAGCGCGTCGTCGGTCTGCTTGACGCTCCAGCCGAGCCCGACGAGTGCGTCGCGCACCTGCTCTCGGCCCGGGTCGGCCACGGCGGGCGCTGCGGCCGACGGCCCGGGTCCACCGGCCTGCACGACGCCGAGCTTGTCGCGCAGCTCGAGCACGAGCCGCTCGGCGCCCTTGCGGCCGATGCCGGGCACCTTGGTCAGGGCCGCGACGTCACCGCTGCCGAGCGCGGCGCGGACCCGCTCCGGCGGATGCACCGCGAGCAGCGCCAGCGCCAGGCGGGGGCCGACCCCGGAGACGGTCTGCACGGTCTCGAAGACCACCTTCTCGTCCTCGGAGCCGAAGCCGTAGAGCGTCAGCGAGTCCTCCCGGACCACGAGGGTCGTCGCCAGCGACGCGTGCTGGCCGGCCCGGGCGGCGGCGGCGGTGGCCGGGGTGGTGTGCACGAGCATCCCGACCCCGCCCACGTCGAGGACGAGGCAGTCGAGGCGGGCCGCGAGCACGGTGCCGGAGAGGGACGCGATCATCAGGTGGCTGCTCCCCTGACAGACGGACGGGCGGGCGGTGGCGGCAGGGTCGTCCGGGCGGGTGGCCGACCGGCCTCGGCCAGCCGGCGCTGGGTCCCTCCCCGCCAGACGTGGCAGATGGCGAGGGCGAGAGCGTCCGCCGCGTCGGCCGGCCGCGGCGGCGCGTCCAGCCGCAGCAGGCGGGTCACCATCGTGGTGACCTGCGCCTTGTCGGCGCGCCCGTTGCCGCTGACGGCGGCCTTGACCTCGGTCGGCGTGTGCAGGCTCACCGGCAGGCCGCGGCGCTCGGCGAGCAGCATCACGACCGCGGTGACCTGGGCGGTGCCCATGACCGTCGAGACGTTGGCGTCGGCGAAGACCCGCTCGATGGCGACCGCCTCGGGCCGGTGCCGCTCGAACCAGCCTGCCATCACGGTCTCGATGGCCAGCAGGCGCCGCGGCGTCTCGTGCCCGGCCGGCGTGGTGAGGACGCCGACGCCGAGCAGGGTGAGCGGCCGACCCGGCACACCCTCGACGACGCCGACGCCGCACCGGGTGAGGCCGGGGTCGACGGCGAGGACGCGCACGGCATACCTCCTCGGGAGACGACAACTGCGCCGAACGGGTGTTCGGCCCTCACCGTATGCCGTCGTGCCACCTCCGCGGCGCAGGCACGCCGACCCGGCGGTGGGGTCAGGCTCAGTCCTCGTCGTCGTCGAGCTGGGCGAGCACGTCGTCGGGGATGTCACCGTTGGCGTAGACGTTCTGCACGTCGTCGCTGTCCTCGAGCGCCTCGATGACGCGGATCATCTTCCTGGCCCCGTCGAGGTCGAGAGGCACCTGCAGGTTGGGCACCCACGAGGCCTCCGCGGACTCGTAGTCGATGCCAGCCCGCTGCACCGCCTCGCGCACCGCGACGAGGTCGCTGGCCTCGGCAACCACCTCGAAGGTGTCCCCGTTGTCGTTGACCTCCTCGGCGCCCGCGTCGAGGACGACCTCGAGCAGGGAGTCCTCCGCCACCTCCACGTCGCCCGGCCGCTTGGGCACGATGACGACGCCCTCGCGGGGGAAGCCTTAGGA
>CALMNV010000323.1 GCA_937873285.1 uncultured Intrasporangium sp.
GCCACCACCCGGGCACCCCGTCCCGGCGAACAGGACGGCGTCCATTACTTCTTCAAGTCCAAGGACGAGTTCGAGCAGCTTGTCGCTGACGGCGAGCTCCTCGAATGGGCCGTGGTCCACGGGCAGAACACGTACGGGACCCTGAAAAGCACCGTCAACCAGGCCATTGCCGAGGGCCGGTCCGTGCTCCTGGAAATAGACCTCCAGGGTGCCAGGCAGGTGAAGGCGGCCGTACCGGATGCACAATTTGTCTTCCTGGCCCCGCCCAGCTGGGACGAAATGGTCCGCCGGCTTGTGGGCCGCGGCACGGAAACCCCGGAGGAACAGCAGCGCCGGCTGGAAACCGCTAAACTGGAACTTGCTGCTGAACCGGAGTTCGACCATACCGTCATCAACGACGACGTTCGCCGGGCCAGCGAGGAACTCGTATCATTGATGAGGTCGGGACGCACCGCCAGGTGAGTCCCGCCTGGCGTGCGCGCCGCGGGGCCCCCGGCCCCCGGCCCGGGTGAGCCCGGTCGACAGCGCCACAGCGACGAGACGAAACGAGACGACGTGTCCGGAACCAAGGCCGCCCCCATCGGGATCACCCGCCCGCCGATCGACGACCTGCTCAAGGCGGCGGACTCCAAGTACGCCCTCGTGATCTATGCCGCCCAGCGCGCGCGCCAGATCAACGCCTACTACTCCCAGCTGCAGGAGGGCCTGCTCGACTACGTCGGGCCGCTCGTCGAGACCGAGGTCTCCGAGAAGCCGCTGTCCATCTCCCTGCGTGAGATCGACCAGGGCCTGCTCACGCTCGAGCCCACCGAGGCCTGAGCCCGCGCCGATGCGTGTCGTCCTCGGGGTGAGCGGTGGCATCGCCGCCTACAAGGCGTGCTCCCTGCTCCGGCTCTTCACCGAGAGCGGTCACGACGTGACGGTCGTGCCCACGGCGGCGGCCCTCGAGTTCGTCGGAGCGCCGACCTGGGCCGCGCTGTCCGGCAAGCCGGTCAGCGCCGACGTGTGGACGTCGGCGCACGAGGTGCCGCACGTGCGGCTCGGGCGGTCCGCCGACCTCGTCGTCGTCGCCCCCGCCACGGCGGACCTCCTCGCCAAGGCGGCCCACGGGCTCGCGGACGACCTGCTGACCAACGTCCTGCTGACCGCCCGCTGCCCGGTCGTCCTCGCTCCGGCGATGCACACCGAGATGTGGGAGCACCCGGCCACCCGCGCCAACGTGCGGACCCTGCGCGAGCGCGGTGCGCACGTCCTCGAGCCGGCCGAGGGACGGCTCACCGGCGCGGACACCGGCAAGGGCCGGCTGCCGGAGCCCGACGAGCTGTATGCCGCGTGCCTGGCGATCCGCTCCACCGGCGCCGGGGCCAGCGGTGGCGCCGGTGGCACCATTGACACCGCGGCCAGCGGTGGCGCCGATGGTCGCCCGCTGCGGGGGCGCACCATCGTCGTCTCGGCCGGCGGGACCCGGGAGCCCCTCGACCCGGTGCGCTACCTCGGCAACCGGTCGTCCGGCAAGCAGGGGGTGGCGCTGGCTCGCGTCGCTGCCGCCAGGGGGGCCCGGGTCGTGCTCGTCGCTGCGAACGTGGCGGTGGAGCTGCCCGAGGACGTCGAGGTGGTCCGCGTCGAGAGCACCCGGCAGCTGCAGCAGGCCGTCGAGAAGGCCGCCGCCGGGGCGGACGCCGTCGTCATGGCCGCGGCGCCGGCGGACTTCCGGCCGGCACAGGTGAGCGCCACGAAGATCAAGAAGTCGGCCGACGAGGGCGCCGGGCTGCGCCTGCAGCTCACCGCCAACCCCGACATCGTCAGGGGACTCGTCGCGGCCCGGGGGAGCGCGGCCCGCCCCGTCGTCGTCAGCTTCGCGGCGGAGACCGGTGACGACTCGGGTTCGGTGATGGAGCACGCGAGGGCCAAGTTCGCCCGCAAGGGCAGCGACCTGCAGGTCGTCAACGAGGTCGGCAGAGACCGGGTCTTCGGCGCCGACGACAACACCGTCCACCTGATGCGGCGGGACCGCGCCGAGGTCCGCACGGTGGGCCCGGCCAGCAAGGAGGCCGTCGCCGCCGCGGTGCTGGACGTCGTGCAGGAGCTGCTGGGCTGACGACTAGACTGCCGCACGGCATCTGGCCCCGCGCCAACACCGCCGACCGCGAAGCATCCAGGAGCATCAGTGTCCGCACGCCTGTTCACGTCCGAGTCCGTCACGGAGGGGCACCCCGACAAGATCTGTGACCAGATCAGCGACTCCATCCTCGACGCGATGCTGGCCCAGGACCCGCAGGCACGCGTGGCGGTCGAGACGATGGTGACGACCGGCCTGGTCCACGTCGCCGGCGAGGTGTCGACGACGAGCTACGTCGAGATCCCGGCGCTCGTGCGCGAGGCGATCCTCGAGGTCGGCTACGACGGCTCTCAGAAGGGCTTCGACGGGCGCACCTGCGGGGTGTCGATCTCCATCGGCGCGCAGTCGCCCGACATCGCCCAGGGCGTCGACACCGCCCACGAGAGCCGGATGGGCGGGGTCGACCCTCTCGACAAGCAGGGCGCCGGCGACCAGGGCCTGATGTTCGGCTACGCCTGCGACGACACGCCGGAGCTCATGCCGCTGCCGATCTTCCTCGCGCACCGGCTCGCCGAGCGGCTCACCGTGGTGCGCAAGAACGAGGAGCTGGCCTACCTGCGGCCCGACGGCAAGACCCAGGTGACGATCGCCTTCGAGGGCGACCGGGCGGTCCGTCTCGACACGGTCGTGCTGTCGACCCAGCACGCCCCCGACATCTCCCTCGAGGGCCTGCTCGAGCCGGACGTGCGCCAGCACGTCATCGAGCCGGTGCTGGCCGAGCTGCGCGACAGCGGCACCGACCTCGACGTGTCGTCCTACCGCGCCCTGATCAACCCGACCGGGCGTTTCGAGATCGGCGGCCCGATGGGTGACGCCGGCCTCACGGGCCGCAAGATCATCGTCGACACCTACGGCGGCATGGCGCGCCACGGTGGGGGCGCGTTCTCCGGCAAGGACCCGAGCAAGGTCGACCGGTCGGGGGCCTACGCGATGCGCTGGGTCGCCAAGAACGTCGTCGCCGCGGGGCTGGCCCGCCGGTGTGAGGTGCAGGTGGCCTACGCCATCGGCAAGGCGCAGCCCGTCGGCCTCTACGTCGAGACGTTCGGCACGCAGACCGTGCCCGTCGACCGCATCCAGGACGCCATCGGCATGGTCTTCGACCTGCGCCCGGCCGCCATCGTCGACGCGCTCGACCTGCTGCGCCCCATCTACAAGCCGACGGCGGCATACGGCCACTTCGGGCGCACCAAGGCCGACGGCGTGGACAACCCGTTCACCTGGGAGCGCACCGACCGGGTGGAGGCGCTGCAGGCGGCTGTCGCCGGCTGACGCTAGGTTGCGGCGCGTGAGCGACGCAACCCCGCCCGGCCCGGCGCGCGCAGCGGTCGACCGACCGGTCGCCGGTGTCGTCGTGGAGACGCCCCTCGCGCACCTCGACCGCGTCTTCGAGTATGCCGTGCCAGCCGACCTCGCCGAGTCGGCTGTGCCCGGGGCCCGGGTCCGGGTCCGCTTCGCGGGGCGGGACCTCGGCGGCTTCGTCGTCGAGCGCCGCGCGGTGGCCGAGCACGGCGGCGTGCTCGCCCCGGTGCGCCGCGTCGTCAGCCCCGAGCAGGTCCTCACCCCGCAGGTGCTGCGCCTCTGCAGGGCCGTCGCCGAGCGGTATGCCGGCACCTTGAGCGACGTGCTGCGCCTGGCGGTCCCGCCGCGGCACGCCGCGGCGGAGCGGAGCCTGCCCCTGGAGCCGGTGGTCGCCGATCCGGTCGCCCCAGTCGCCCCGGTCGCCCCAGTCGATCCGGTCGCCCCCGTCGCCCCGGTCGCCCCGGTCGCTCTGGGCCCGTGGGAGCTCTATCCCGCAGGCCCGGCCTGGCTCCGGCGGGTCGCGGCGGGGGAGGGCCCGGCCGCTGCGTGGACGGCGCTGCCGACGCGGACGCCGGACCGGGACTGGCCCGCCGCCTTCGCGGTCGCCGCGGCGACGGCGCTGGCGGCGGGGCGGGGCGCGCTGCTCGTCGTGCCCGACCACCGCGACCTCGACCGGCTCGACCGGTCTCTGCGCGCTCTCCTCGGCCCGGGCCGGCACGTCCGGCTCACGGCCGACCAGGGCCCGCAGGCGCGCTACACCGCCTGGCTCAAGGTGCTGCGGGGTCACGTGCACGTCGTCATCGGCACCCGGGCGGCTGCCTTCGCCCCGGTCCGCGACCTCGGGCTCGTCGCATGGTGGGACGACGGCGACGACCTGCTCTGCGAGCCGCGCTCGCCCTATCCGCATGCCGGCGTCGTGCTCGGCCTGCGGGCCGCGCACACCGGCGCGGCGCAGCTCGCGGGCGGGCTGGTGCGCAGCCTGCGGATCCGGGTGGAGGTCGAGGCCGGTCGCCTCGCGCCGGTGTCCGCCGAG
>CALMNV010000324.1 GCA_937873285.1 uncultured Intrasporangium sp.
ACCCTCAGCCGGCCGACCCGGCGTCGACAACCCACCACGCGGCATACGGCGCGAGGAAGGCCA
This sequence comes from uncultured Intrasporangium sp., assembly GCA_937873285.1. Taxonomy (GTDB): domain Bacteria; phylum Actinomycetota; class Actinomycetes; order Actinomycetales; family Dermatophilaceae; genus CALMNV01. The sequence continues at coordinate 64 of CALMNV010000324.1, forward strand.
GGCCGTCGTCGCCGGTCACCACCGCGTGCCCGCTCAGCGCCTCGTGCGGCGCGGCGATGCCGGCCGCATGCAGGCGCTGCACCGGGAAGGGCCGCCACGACCCGGAGACGTTGTAGAGGCCCATCATCGGCCCGCTCGGGTGGCGGCGAAGCACCGCGAGGACGCCGTCGTCGGTGCCCTCGAGGACGACGGGCTCCGCGCTGGCGTGCAGCTGCGGCAGCGTCCGTCGCACCTTCGCGAGGTGGGCGAGCCCGTGGAAGACCTTGCCCTCCCGGGTGCGCAGGTCTCGGCGCCGGGCAGCCGTCGACCATGCGATGCGTGGCCGATGCGCCCAGCGGTTGTCGTCCTCGTGCCCGGGCTCGTCGGCCCAGCCCGGGTCATTGGGCAGGCCCAGCTCGTCACCGCTCCAGATCACCGGTATGCCGCCCCAGCCGAAGATGACCGCGTGAGCGAGGAACACCCGCGCCAGAGCCCGCTCCTCCGCCAGCGTGTCCGGCGCGTCGGCCAGGCCGGCGAGGGACGCGCAGGTGCCGCTGATGCGCCGGTCCCCCGTGATCGGGTTAGCTTGGAAGACAAGACCGCTCGCCCATGTGTCTGGGAATTCGCCGCTGTACCAGGTCGAGAGGAAGCGGCGGTGTGCGAAACCATCAAGCCCAACGGCTCGGGCGTCATCGTCGTCGATGGCCCAGCCGATGTCGTCATGGCAACGCACATAGGTGATCCACGTGCCGGTGGTCGGCCGCGGAGGTAGGGCCGACAGCGCCTGACGGGCCAGCACGACGTTGCCCGCGGCGAGCATCGACCACACCTGCACCATGAGGCTGTTGTGGTAGGCGAGCTCGCTGACCCGCCCGGCATACCGGCCCTGCCCGAGGTACTGAACGAGATCGCGGGGACCGACGATGGCTTCGGCCTTGAACGCCGTTGCGGGACAAGCCATCCGGGCCACCGCTCGGAGGGCCTGTGTGACCGCGTGCACCTCTGGCTGGTTCTGGCAGCTCGTCCCGAGGCGCTTCCAGGTGAACGCGATGGCATCGAGCCGCAGCACCTCTACCCCGAGGTTGGCCAGGTGCAGCACGACGTCGGCGTATTCCAGCATCACCTCCGGGTTCGCCCAGTTGACGTCCCACTGCCAGGCGTTGAAGGTCGTCCACACCCATCCCGACAGCTCGGCATCCCAGGTGAAGTTGCCGGGGGCGAAGTCCGGAAAGACCTCTGGCAGCGTCGCCTCGTAGGCATCCGGCATCTGCCGGTCGGCGAAGACGTGGAAGTAGCCGCGGTAGCGTCGCTCCCCCGCCCTCGCCCGTGCCGCCCACTCGTGCTCCCGGGCGACGTGGTTGAGCACGAGGTCGAGCACGAGGGAGATGCCGTGCGCGCGGAGCTCCCGCGCCAGGTCGCGCAGGTCCTCGACCGTGCCGAGGTCCGGTCGGATCGTGCGGTAGTCCTGCACCGCGTAGCCGCCGTCGTTGTCACCGTCTCTCGGCGTGAGCAGTGGCATGAGGTGCAGGTAGGAGACCCCCAGCTCCTCGAGGTAGCCGATGCGCTCCGGCAGCCGGCGCAGGTCTCCGGCGAAGCGGTCGGTGTAGCAGGCGTATCCGAGCATGTCCGGCCGCTGGAGCCAGTCGGGTCGCAGCACCCGCCGCTCGTCGAGACGACGCAGCTCAGGATCCCGGTCGCAGTAGGCCCGGGCGGCGTGCTCGACGAGCTGGAGCGCCAGGCGCTGCGCCTCGTCGGCGGCATACAGCGCCTCGAGGGCGTCGACGAGGTCGTCCCACCATCGCTCCAGCCGAAGGAGGAAGGTCTCGCGCAGCTCCTCGCTGAGGTCTCCAAGAGCCGCTCCGGCCCGGTCCAGGGCGGTGAGCAGGCCGGGGCCGCCCGTGCTCACTGGAACGGGGACGGGTCGCCGGCGCCCACCCGAGTGACGACGGGCTCGCCCGCCGAGTAGTCGACCACCGTGGTGGGCTCCAGCCCGCACTCGCCGGAGTCGACCACCGCGTCGAGCTCGTGGTCGAGACGGTCCTTGATGGCCCAGCCGTCTGTCATCGCCTCCTCCATCCCCGGCAGCAGCAGCGTGCTGGACAGGATCGGCTCGCCGACCACCTTGAGCAGCTCGCGCACCACGGGATGCTCAGGGATGCGCACTCCGACCGTCTTCTTCTTCGGATGGAGCAACCGCCGCGGCACCTCCTTGGTGGCCGGAAGGATGAAGGTGTAGGGCCCCGGCGTGCACGCCTTGACCGCCCGGAAGACTGCGTTGTCGAGGTGGACGAGCTGCCCGAGCTGGGCGAACTCGCCGCAGACCACGGTGAAGTGGTGACCGCTGTCGAGGTGGCGGATGCGGGCGATCCGCTCCTTGCCCTCCGCGTTGTCCAGGGAGCACCCCAGCGCGAAGCACGAGTCGGTCGGATAGGCCACCAGCCCCCCGGCTCCGAGGATGGCCGCCACCTGGGCCATGGCGCGCGGCTGAGGGTCCACGGGGTGCACGTCGAAGTACTTCGCCATGGCGACACGATGCCACGTCGAGGGGCGAGGCGCTCCCGGCGGCTACAGCGCGAGGCGGTGCAGGTCGACCCAGAGCTCGCACGCCTGAGTCGAGTTGGGTCGCACCCCCGGGCAGTCGGGGACCTCCGTGGGCTCCGTCAGCTCACCCGTGAGCGGGTCGGGCACCCATAGCGCAGCCGAGATGGTCCAGAGCCCACCAACCACGGCGCAGTCGCAGGCCGCGCCTCGCCGGCGCAGCCGGTCCACCAGGGCGGTCGCCCGGCGCGCCCGGGCCAGTCGCCAGCGTTCGACCCACGGCAGCGCCCCGGTGCAGCCGCGAGCGGCGACCATCCGCCGCACGAAACAGATGACGCACTCCCCCGGACGCGGCGCCTCGCGTGGGTCACCGTCGATGGGCCGCCTCGTGGCGATGTCGAAGACGTTGGACATGTCGCCCTCCCTTCCTCCTTCCGCAAGCATGTCCGCTGAGGTCATCGGCGCGTCAGCCTCGGATGCCGCGCTGTGGACGGCGCCCGCTCGGCCACCGGGTGATGTGGACGACCACCGCTACGGGCTCGGACCACCCCTTCCCGAGGCCACAGCGCCACCGTCCAGGCCGCCACCTCGTCAAGGGCCCGGCCCATCCCGCCCGAGACGCGCGCCATCCCTCCCTCGGGGCGCGCCTGACCCGGCACGTCGACGGCGCTCAGCCGCGGGACGCCTGCGCCAGCAGGGACTCGAACGGGGTGACGGCGCCGAAGGGGTCCGCCTGCTGCCGGCCGGGCCCGGTCGAGACCAGTCCGGCGAGCTGAGCACCGGCTCGGTCGATCCGCCGACCGAGCCCCTGCTCCTCGACGCTGCCCCAGTCCTTCGAGGCTGCGAAGACGGCGACCGGCGCCACCAGCGCCCCGAGATGGGCGAACAGCGGGCGCAGCGCGTGGTCGAGGGCGAGCGAGTGGCGGGAGGTGCCGCCGGTGGCCCCGAGCAGCACGGGCATGTCCCGCAGCGCGTCCGGCGGCAGCACGTCGACGAGCAGCTTGAGCAGGCCGCTGTAGGAGGCGGCGTAGATGGGCGTCGCGACGATCACCGCGTCGGCGGCCACGACGGCGTTGAGCCGCTCCTGCAGGGCGGGCGAGGCGAAGCCGCTCAGCACGTTGTTGACCAGGTCGTGGGCGATGTCACGCACCTCCACGATGTCGACGGCGACCTCGACGGGCTCGCCAGCGGACCTGGCCCGAGCCTCGAGTGCGCCAACCACGGCCTCGGTGAGGCGGTCGGCGAGCAGCCGGGTCGACGATGGCTGGCTCAGCCCGGCGCTGAGGACGGCGATGCGGACCGTGCTCATCGCGACACGTCGGGCGAGGCACCGGCTGCGGCCAGCAGGCTCGCGTGAGTGGGCGCGTCCGGCACCTGTGCCGGTCGGCTCGCCCCGAGCTCCTTGCGCAGCACCGGCACGACCTCGCCGCCGAGAAGGTCCAGCTGCTCCAGGACGGTCTTCAGCGGCAGGCCCGCGTGGTCCATGAGCCACAGCTGGCGCTGGTAGTCCCCGACGTAGTCGCGGAAGCGCAGGGTGCGCTCGATCACCTGCTGGGGGCTGCCCACCGTCAGGGGGGTCTGCGCGGTGAACTCCTCGAGGCTGGGCCCGTGCCCGTAGACCGGCGCATTGTCGAAGTAGGGGCGGAACTCGCGCACCGCGTCCTGGCTGTTGCGGCGCATGTAGACCTGCCCGCCGAGCCCGACGATGGCCTGGTCGGCGCGGCCGTGGCCGTAGTGCTCGAACCGGCGCCGGTAGAGGCCCACCATCTCGGCGGTGTGGCTGGTGGGCCAGAAGATGTGGTTGGCGAAGAAGCCGTCGCCGTAGTAGGCCGCCTGCTCGGCGATCTCGGGGCTGCGGATCGAGCCGTGCCAGACAAAGGGAGGTATGCCGTCGAGAGGTCGGGGGGTGGACGTGAAGCCCTGCAGCGGGGTGCGGAAGCGGCCCTGCCAGTCGACGACGTCCTCGCGCCAGAGCCGATGCAGCAGGGCATAGTTCTCCATGGCGAGCGGGATGCCGTCGCGGATGTCCTTGCCGAACCACGGATACACCGGCCCGGTGTTGCCGCGGCCCAGCATGAGGTCCAGCCGCCCGTCCGAGAGGTGCTGGAGCGTCGCGTAGTCCTCGGCGATGCGCACCGGGTCCGTCGTCGTGATGAGGGTGGTCGACGTCGAGAGGAGGAGGCGCTCGGTCTGGGCGGCGACGTAGGCGAGGGTCGTCGTCGGCGCGGACGGGACGAACGGCGGGTTGTGGTGCTCCCCGGTCGCGAAGACGTCGAGACCGACCTCCTCCGCCTTCTTGGCGATGGCGACCGTCGCCTTGATCCGCTCATGCTCGGTCGGGGTGCGACCCGTGGTCGGGTCGGTCGTGACGTCACCGACGGTGAAGATGCCGAACTGCATGTCGCTCCGCTTCGTAGTTGACGATTCAAAAACTGCAACGGCGGCCGACGCCGCAGCATTCCCCCATGTGACATCCTGTGCCGGTGGCCGCCGAGACGTCGCCGAAGGACCGCTTCCTCACGGTGTACGGGCGCAACGCGGTCCTCGAGGCCCTCACCGACCTCCGGCTGCACGTCGACAAGGTCGTCGTCGCCGACGGTGCCCGCGGAGCCGGCATCCGGGAGATCGAGCAGGCGGCCCGGCGGCGGGGCCTGGCGGTGCAGCACGCGGCCGCCGACCGGGTCAAGAAGCTCGCGGGCAACGGCCGCCAGGACCAGGGGGTGTTCGCCGACGTCGTCGCACCGCGCATGCTCCGGCTCCACGCAGCGCTCGACCGGGGCACCCTGCGCACAATAGTCGTGCTCGACGGCATCACGACGCCGGCCAACGTCGGCATGATCCTGCGGTCGGCCACCGCGGCCGGCGTGGACGGCATAGTCGTCCCCCGACGCGGGGTGGCCTCCCTCGACCCGCTCGTCGTCAAGGCGTCCGCCGGCGTGGCGTTCCGCGCGCCCATCATCAGGTCGCACACCGCCGAGGAGGCGGTCAGTGCCCTCAAGGGGGCTGGTTTCACCGTCGTCGGCCTCGACGCTGCCGGCGACACCGACCTGTTCTGCGCCCACCTGCCCGAGCCCGTCGCGTTCGTGCTCGGCGGGGAGTCGACCGGGCTGGGGGCGCAGGTGTCCCGCCTCGTCGACACGTGGGTCTCGATCCCGATGGCCTCGGGCGTGGACTCGCTCAACGTCTCGGCGGCCGCCGCGGTGGTCTGCTTCGAGCTCGTGCGGCGCGCCCGGGCCTGAGCCCACCCTGCCCGCTGCGCCGATGCGCCGATGCGCCGATGCGCCCGGGAGCAGGGCACTCGCCAGGAGGCCGACCGGCGCGCGATCTCAGTAGGCGGCGTTGAGAGTGCCGGAGCCCACCTCCCGGACCCGGCCTCCCACGAGGACGTCGCCGTCGGCCGTCACGGTCAGCGACAGCCGCGACGGACGGCCGACCGCGGCGCCCTGCGCCACCTCGAGCCGGACGTCGCGCTGCCCGCCGGCGGCGAGCCAGCCACCCAGGTTGGCGCAGGCCGAGCCCGTGGCCGGATCCTCGAGCACCACCCCGTCCTGGGTGAAGAAGAAGCGCGCCTGGGCCGTCTGCCGCTCCGTCTCGGCCCAGACGTAGACCTGAGGGCTGCCG
>CALMNV010000325.1 GCA_937873285.1 uncultured Intrasporangium sp.
GTCAGTTCCGCACACCGTGCCCCGCGAGCCAGTCCCCCGATCCAGTCGAGTGGTCAGTTCCGCACACCGTGCCCCGCGAGCCAGTCCCCCGATCCAGTCGAGTGGTCAGTTCCGCACACCGTGCCCCGCAGGATGCCGGTGGCGACGTGGGCTGCGGTTAGTCGCACAGCACGCGCGTTCGCGAGCCGGGCTGCCCGGCGAAGTCCCCCATGTGCCCCGAAGCGCAGTTCGGTCGGCTGAGTGGCGAGGATGCGCATAGTCGCCCCGCAGGGAGGGTCTCGCGCCTCAGGTGCGGGCGCTCGCGAGGAGCTGGCCAGCGCCTGTGCGCAGCTCCAGGGACCGGATGTCGCCTGGGCGCACCGCCGTGGCGCCCGTGACGGTGGCTCGGCCACTGGAGGTGGCGTTCCAGGAGGCCACCTCGCTTGCCCGGCCGGACTTGTCGCGCACCCATAGCGTCATCTGGCCCGCGGTGGGCATCCGCTCGCCCAGGACATCGAGCTGGCTGCCCCAGCCGCGGGTCACGATCGACACCTCGACCCGCGCCGAGGACCCGGTGGCGGGCACCGCGGTATAGCGCGTCGTGGGCAGGGCGGTGGGCAGGGCGGTGGGCGAGGCAGGGGCGCCGAGCCGCAGCCCGACCAACGCTCCGACTCCGAGCAGCGCGGCGGCGGCCACACCGGCGGCGGCCGTGAGCAAGCGGCGGACGCGCCGCCGTCGCCGGCTCACCTTCGCCAACAGGTCCGTTACGCCGGACGGCTTCGGCTCGGGCAGGTCGGCTGGCTGAGCGAGATCGAGCAGCCGAGGCAGCCCCGAGACCTGGCCCATCTCCTGTTGGCACTGGGCACAGCCGCGCAGGTGCTCGGTGAAGGCCCGGTGGTCCGGCTCGGAGAGGCCGCCGAGCACGAAGCCGCCGAGCAGCACGTGCAGGTCGTCCGGTCCGGTGGTCATCGGGTCACTCCCATCTCATCGAGGATGTCGCGCAGGCTGCGCACGGCATAGAACGCGCGCGACTTGACCGTTCCCTGCGGGATGCCGAGCCGGCGAGCGGCCTCGGCGACGGTGAGCCGCTGGTAGTAGAGGCATCGGATGACCGTGAGGTGGTCCGGCTGGAGCCGGGCCAGGGCTTCCTCGACCAGCACCTGGTCGAGCGCATGGTCCAGCGCGCCCGTGTCGCCTCCTCCCGGCTCGCCGAGGGCAACCTCCTGGGGCCGTCGGCTGGCCGCCCGGTGCTGGTCGACGATGAGGTGCCGGGCCGTCGTGACGAGATAGGCGCGCAGGTTGTCCGTGTCTGGGGCCTTGCGCCACACCCGAAGGATCGTCTCCTGCACGATGTCCTCCACCCGCGCGGCGTCGCCAGTCGCCCGCCACACCACGCGGCGCAGCATCGGGCCGTGCTCCCGATAGATCTGCGCCACCGCGTCCTCGTCGAGGGCCACGCGGCACCTCCTTCCTCCAAGCAAGACGGCCTATCCAGCAGCTTGGTTCACCTCGTCCGGTGCCGGCTGCCCGACCGGGTGGCTCCCGCACCCTCTCATGCCGCAACGGGCCTCCCGGTGGGTTCGCAGCAAGCGTCCACACCCTGCCTGCAAGCGCTGGCACGCGTGAGCCGCGAGACATTCCACCGCTCGCCTGCGGGGCCGCCGGCTCGGTGACACGCTGACGCCATGGGGGTGACATCCACAGGTCCTGTCCCGGTGCTGACCGACGGCGTGGTTCGGCTCCGCCCGCACAGGCGGGACGACGTCGATGACATCGTCGAGCAGGCCCGCGACCCCAACTCGCAGCGGTGGACCACCGTCCCTCGCGACTACACCAGCGCGGATGCCGTGCGCTTCGTGGACCGGCTCACCGACCAGTGGCGCAGTGCGACCGGCACCCGCGCCTGGGCCATCGACTGCCTCGGTGATGGCAGTGGCCGCGGTGACGACGGTGCGCGGTTCGCGGGGACGATCGAGCTGCGCCATGGCGGACCGGCTGACACTGCCTCGCTCGGCTTCGGGCTGCACCCTCGCGCTCGGGGCAGCGGCGCGATGTCACGGGCCGTGCGGCTCGTCGCGGCGCATGCCTTCGCCAATGCCCTGTGGGGGCGCCCGCTCACCCGCCTGCACTGGCGGGCGGTCGTGGGCAACTGGCCGTCGCGCCGGGTGGCCTGGGCGACCGGGTTCACCATGCACGGCACGATTCCGGGCAGCCATGTCGACCCCGCCGACCCGGACGGCCCCGCCCTGGACACGTGGAACGCGAGTCTTGCGCGTGACGATCCGATGCAGCCGCACGCTCCGTGGCTCGAGGCGCCGGTGCTCGAGGGGGACGGCATCCGTCTGCGCCCGTGGCGGCTCACCGATGTGGCATTCATCGAGGAGCGCGCCGACCCGGCTCACTGGATGCCCGCCCGGTCCGTGCTGCACCGCGCGACGTTCGCGCAGTGGCTGCAGGCCCGGCGTGAGCTCATGGCGGCCGGCGCGTCGGTCGAGTGGTGCGTGGCGGACCGCGCCAACGACAACGCGCTCGGCAGTGTCGTCGTCTTCAGCCGCTCGGGGCCGATGACGGATGCCGCCGAGCTCGGCTACCAGCTCCTGCCGTCCGCGCGTGGGCGCGGCGCCGCTCGCACGGCGGCCCGGCTGGCAATCGGGCACGCGCTCTCGCCGGTGGCCGACGGCGGTCTCGGGTTGCGCCGGCTCGTCGCCGAGACCGCGGCCGACAACCAAGCGAGCAGCCGGGTGCTGACAGCCAACGGCTTCCTCGCCTACGGGCGCGAGCACGCCGTGGACGCGCTGCCGGACGGTCACTACGCGGACGCCGTCCACTGGGAGCTGCTGCCCCACGGCCGGGACCAAGGCCCCCGCCCACCCGAGCGGGCGCGGACCGGAGGAGCGGCGCGGCATACCATCGGCTCATGAAGCTGCGTGCCGCCGAGGACGTCACCACCGCCCCGCTCGCCGCCCTCGGGCTCGTCGGAGGCTATGTCACCGCCCGGGAGAGTGGAGTCCGCCCGCTCGGCGGGATCGTGCTCGGCGTCGCTGGCGGGTATGCCGCCCGCAGCTGGCTGGCGAGGGCAGGGGCGCCGGCGGCGGCCGGGCTCACAGCGCTCTACCTCGGCGGCTTCGGCGCTTCGCACCCGCTCGCGAAGAAGATCGGCGCCTGGCCGGCGGTCCTCGGCGTGGCGGCCCTGAGCGCCATCGCCTCGCACGTGGTCGCCGACCGGCGCTGACCCACGTCACCGACCGCAGCGACCCTGCGCGCAAATGGCCACTCGACGAGGGAGGGGTGGGGCGCGAGGGCGGCGGCCTCCCGGTCGAGTGGTCAGTTCCGCACCGGTCTCGCGGGTGGGAGCACCGGTCTCGCGGGTGGGAGCACCGGTCTCGCGGGTGGAAGCCTCCCGGTCGAGTGGTCAGTTCCGCACCGGTCTCGGCCTCGCCGGACGGACGTGGCCGATGCCGCCAGTGGAGGGCGAGGCGCCGCGCAAGGCTGACCACGCGCGGGTGACCTAGGCCGCGAGCGCCGCGCGCCCGGCGGCTGGTGAGCGCACCCTCCCGCGCCAACCGCGGCCGAGGACGTAGGAGAAGTAGACGTGGATGAGCAGGATGCCCCAGTAGGCCTCCGCGCCCCGGTAGGCATAGTCGATGCCGAAGTCGATCGGGCCGGAGAGGTCTGGTCGGACAGCGGCGGCGAGCCTCCAGAAGGGGAGCCAGGCGACGACGAGGGCGACGCACCAGGCGAGCCGTAGCCGTGGCCGGTCAGTGGCGCCGGGGTCGAGGATGGTGCGGTCGATGAGGTCGAATGCCACCGGTGCGAGCGTGACCATGAGCAGGTTCTCGGACTGGTCGAGGACGAGCGGTGTCCCGAAGAAGACGACGATGAGGCCGAGCACGAGCGCCGAGAGCCACGGGCCATACCGCAGCGGCCGCCGCGGCTGGACATAGATGGCGAGCACTCCGGCGCCGAAGAACGACTCGCTGAACGTCGTGTAGTCGGTGGGCAGGTCCGACTGCAGCAGCCACCACCCGACGGCGACCAGGCCGAGGCCGTAGACGACCGCCGCCTGCATCTCGTGGCGCCTTCGCGCCGCCCACGGCCGGAACCACTGGATGGTCGCACTGAGCAGGATGGCGAAGCCCACCGCTTCGCGGTTGTGGCCGATCTGCGTGGACAGCGAGCCGGGCAGCACGCGAGCGAGGTCCTGACGAGCGATGAGCGCCAGCACCACGAGCAGGGAGCCGAAGAAGAGCCAGCTTCGCGTCGAGGGCTTGACGTCCATTTCCGGAAGGTAGCAAGCGAGCGCTCAGGCTCGCCGGCGAATGCCGGGAATGCGAGCGGAGACGGGCGTCGGCCCAGACCGGCGCAGACCGGCGCAGACAAGCGCAGACAAGCGCAGACAAGCGCAGACCGGCGCGGATCGCGCGAAGGGCGGCGCGTGGGACTATGGAGCCGGGGCTGGCGGGCGGCCATCCCGGCAGGTGGAGGAAGCCGATGGACGTCTTCGAGGACAGGGTCGACGCCGGTCGCAGGCTGGCCGACCGGCTGGGGCACCTCCGGGGTGGCGACGTCGTGGTGCTCGGGCTGCCGAGGGGCGGGGTGCCCGTCGCCGCCGAGGTGGCCGCGGCGCTCGGTGCCCCGCTCGACGTGCTCGTCGTGCGCAAGCTCGGGGTGCCCTTCCAGCCGGAGCTCGCCATGGGCGCCATCGGGGAGGAGGGCACAAGGGTGCTCGACGAGACCCTCGTCGCGCGCCTGCGGGTCGACCCGGAGACGCTGCGAGAGGTGGAGGAGCGCGAGCGTGCCGTCCTCACCGGGCGCGTGGCGCGGCTGCGCGCCGGGCACAAGGCGGTGCCCCTGGCCGGGCGGACGGCTGTGGTCGTCGACGACGGCGTCGCCACGGGCGCAACCGCGCGCGCCGCCTGCCTTGTGGCTCGTCAGCGCGGGGCGGCCCGGGTGGTCCTCGCCGTGCCCGTCGCGCCGGCCGAGCAGGTCGACGGCTTCCCGGGCGCTGACGAGGTGGTGACCGTCCTCGCCCCGGCCGACCTCGTGGCGGTGGGACAGTTCTACCGGCACTTCGACGCGACCTCCGAGGACGCGGTCGTCCGGCTGCTCGCGGCCAGCCGCCCGGCCTGAACCGGTGCCGGCAGCTCCCGGCCCGTATGCCGCCCACTCGACGCCGCGGCATACCGCTCCGTCCGCCGCCTCCTTCCGCGTTGGCCCATCCCTTCGCATCCGTCGTCCTCGCTCCCGCTGCCTAGACTGGAGGCAACGAGGAGCCCGGGAGGCCGCGCAAAGGAGTCAGCGATGCCGCAGCCCCACTACGAGAGCTGGGTCGACCGGCAGATCCGTGAGGCGCAGGAGCGAGGCGAGTTCGACAACCTGCCGGGGGCGGGCAAGCCGCTCGCGGACCTCGGTGACGCGGACGACCCGGACTGGTGGCTCAAGCGCTACCTGGCTCGCGAGCAGCTCGACCTCTCGGACGCGCTGCCCGGCCCGCTCGCCCTGCGCAAGGAGGCGGCCGGCTTCCCCGAGTCCCTGCTCGAGGTCCGCAGCGAGGATCGGGTCCGCGAGATCCTCACCGACTACAACGCCCGGG
>CALMNV010000326.1 GCA_937873285.1 uncultured Intrasporangium sp.
ACCCAGCAGGTGGCGGTGACGGTGCCGGCGGCGAACCAGCCGCCGACGGCGGCGTTCACCTTCTCGTGCTCGGGTGCGACGTGCAGCTTCGACGGGTCGGGGTCCAGCGACCCGGACGGCACGGTGGCCTCCTATGCGTGGGACTTCGGTGACGGCAGCACGGGGGCTGGCGCGACGGCCTCGCATGCGTATGCCGCGTCGGGCACCTTCGCGGTGCAGCTGACGGTGACGGACGACAAGGGCATGACGGGCACGGTGACCCAGCAGGTGGCGGTGACGGTGCCGGCGAGCGCCATCGCGTTCGTCGGCGCGGGCCACTCGAAGCCGGGCGCAGCCAAGTTCAAGGCGGCAGCGGTGCCGAGTGGGACCCAGGCGGGCGACCTGCTCGTCATGGTCTTCTCGCGGCCGACCAAGTCCTCCTTCACCGGCCCGACCGGGGTGACCGGGTGGACGCAGGCCGGCACGGTGACGAACGGGACGGTGCTCTCCACGGTCTGGACGAAGACCGCGGCTCCCGCAGACCTCGGCGCGACGGCCCGCTTCGACGACCCGAGCGCCTTCCGGCTCGGCACCCTGGAGCTCGCGTCGTACCGTGGCGGCAACGCGGCGACCGTGCGCGTGGCGAGTGCGGTCGACGTCGGCAAGGCGGCGCACACGACTCCGTCCATCGCCGTCAACGCCGGGGACTGGGTGGTGTCCTACTGGGCCGGGCTCACCAAGGCGGTCTCGCCGTGGACCCTGCCCGCCGGCATGGTGCAGCGCGACGCCGTCGGGGACACGAGCGGTACCTACCGCTACGAGGGCATGCTCGCGGACGCAGGGGCGGCGGTGACTGCGTCGGGCACGGCGGCGGGGGTCACGGCGTCGACGAGCGGCGCCTCGCTTCGCGAGGTGATGTGGTCCATCGCCTTCGGGCAGTAGCACGGCCGACGCGGTCGGGACGCCCCCAGCCGGGCGTCCCGACACGCCGTCCCCGGGCGCGGGGGCACTCGTGCGCCCCGCGCCGAGCACGGACTTGTCCCGATCACCGTAGGAGGCGCCGATGACCAGACCCGGCCGACCCCGCCGAGCCGGCGCGCGCCGCGTGCTCGCCGCCGCCCTCGCCCTGGCGCTGCTCACCGGCTGCGCCGCGGCCGCGACGGGAGGCTCGTCCGCTTCCTCCAGGAGGTCCAGTGGGCCGCCTCAGCTGACAGCAGGCGCCGCCGCGCCAGCCTCGGCATCACCCGGCACAGCGATTCCGCCGTCGCCGGGGGCCCCGGCGGAGCGGTCGAGCACCGCCTCGCGAGCCACGTCGGCGGCGGGGGCCCAGTCAGCGGCCGCGCCGACGACGCAGGCCCCGACGCCGACGAACCGGACCACGACACGGAGCCCGGGAGACCAGGCGGCCATGCTCGACCGGGTTTCCGGCGACCGGGGGACCGGCTGCGTGCAGGTCGGCGAGCGGTCCGAGGTCCGCTCCGGGTCGGTGGTCGTAGGCAACTTCGTCGAGGCAAGGGCCGAGGTCGTCCAGGGTGGCCCCGGCGGAGCGGAGCTGCAGCTCTACGTCTTCCCCCAGCACGCCGCTTCGATGCCGGGGGTGCGGCTCACGGCGACCCCTCCGGCGGGCCCGGCGCGGACGGTGACGTCGGACCGGCGCAACCAGGCTGACGAATGGAGCTACTACCGGGTGGCGCTGTGGGTCAAAGAGCGCGGGACCTGGCGACTGGACGTCGCGTCCGGCCGCGACACCGGATGCTTCCTCGTCCGCTTCTAGGCCGTCGAGCCCGAGCCAGTCGAGCCCGAGCCAGTTGAGCCCTAGCCAGTCGAGCGGCACGGCCCCGGCTTCTCGTCGGAAGTCCGGGGCCGGCTGCTGCGCGACGTGGTCGATCAGTACGCGAAGTTCGGGTCCCTGAGCAGGGAGCCGTATGCCGCGTACTCGGCCGAGCTGCTGAGAGTCCAGACGCAGTTCGCGTTCTTCTGGTTGGTCGGCGGCCGGTTGAAGTAGTACACGCCGGCGAACCACGCCTCGTTGGCGACGATGTAGTTCTTCGCGTTCGTCAGCCACTGGGCGCGGCGCGCGTCACGCGTGACCCCGAACTCGGGCAGCGCCACGAACTTGTTGCGCGCCTTGGCGAAAGCCAGAGCCGGCGCCGCGAGGGCACTGAGCTCCATCCAGTTGCCCCTGCCCTCGCCGCAGGTGTACCAGTTGTAGGCGTCCGCGCCGACGACGTCGACGTAGCCGTCGCCGGGATACCAGTTGGCGGCAGCCACCCGGTCGCGCGGGTTGGCGCGGAACGCCCAGGCGGTCAGCTGCAGGGTGTACTTGACGTTGGTCACGCCCTGCTGGCGGAAGATCGTGACGACTCGAGCGAATGCCGCCTTGAAGTCGGCCGCCGAGCCCATCGAGGTGTTGCTGGCCACCTCCGGCTCGTGGCTGTAGGCCAGCAGCACGACGCCGCCGCGTGACTTGATGGTCGTGGCCCAGCGCACGATGTTGGTGTAGAGGGCCGACCCAGGCTGCGCGGCGGCGACCGTCCGCCAGTTCGACGAGCTGCCGACGGTGATCATGCGACCCTGGGGCACGCTGCCCTCGAACTTGCCGTAGGCGTGCACGCCGACGGGGGTCCGCGTGGCCGTCTGGAGGGCGGCGGCGTCGCCGGCGGCGCCGGCATAGACCTTGCCCCCGGGCAGGAGGGTCGGGGTGGCCTTGGGGGGGCCGGGGGGGGGTGCAAAGCGCGTTGTTGCGGCGGCTACGCCGACTGCGGCCCGCACGGTCCTGGCCGAGACGCGGTTTTTGGGCATGCGAAAGAAAGCGGTGTGTGGCATGGAAGAACTCCAAGTCTCCTAGGCTGCCGACCGGGTTAGCTGACGGGTTCGGGCCGGATGCGCCCTACGGGGATGCGATCCCCGACTCACCCCAAAAGACGTTGTGGGTCCCCGGCTCCCGATGCGCCGCGTGGCGCTCGGGATTAGGCGGTGTCGTTACGGCGAACGGAACGGTAGCGGACTCCGCGTCCGTTGGCTAAGCAGGCCGATTCACCCGGCTACGGGCAGACGACATCAATTCGGACCAATACGACGGGCAGCGCGAGGGCTGCAAACGGGTCGTCGCTGAGCACGAAATGGACATTCTCCGGCGGCTTCCGGAGGGTCGCCGTGTGCCGTTGGTCACATCCGCGTTTGGATGTCAGAGCGCCGCACCACCGTGCCCGACGGTCGGCGACCGGCGGGCGACGCCGATGGAGCCGAGGCGCCCCGAGAAGGCCGGGAAGCCGTGGCGGCGTCGCGCGAACACCCATAGCGGCGGCCCGACGAGCAGCGCCGCGAGAAGCAGGACCGCAGTGGCCGTGTCGGGCATCCCGAGCATCTTCAGCGACGACGCGAGCAGGACGAAGGCGAGCGCCCTGCGCACGAGACCTCCGGGGGCCCGCGCCGACAGCTGGGCCCCGAGCCACACGCCCGGCACTGACCCAAGCAGCAGCGAGAGCGTCAGCTCGAGCTGGAAGTCGCCGAGCAGGACATGCCCGAGCGCAGCGGCCGCCACGAGGGGGACCGCCTGCAGCAGGTCGGTGCCGACGAGCTCGCTCGCCTTGAGCGCCGGGTAGATGGCCATGAGCGCGATGATGATGAGCGAGCCGGAGCCGACGGAGGTCAGCCCCACGACGAGCCCACCGACCGCGCCCACGAGCAGCGTCGGCCAGACTCGCACCTGCACCACCGGACGGCCCTGGGGCAACGGCTCAGCCCGGCCGTCCAGCCGCGCGGCGCGCTCCAGAAGCCTCAGGTAGGCGCGCACGATGAGACCTCCCGCCGCGAGCAGCAGGGCGGCGCCGAGCGCCAGCTTGAGCCAGTGCTGAGCCGCCGCTCCCGAGCCGATGAGCTTGAG
>CALMNV010000327.1 GCA_937873285.1 uncultured Intrasporangium sp.
CACCGCGTGCCGGTCGCGAGCAGGCCGGACGTCGCTGGGAGCCGCCGGTCGGCGAGCACCGGGAAGTCGGCACGCAACCGGCGCACGGCGGGCACGTCCACCTCGACGCTGAGCACCTCCTCCTCGGTGCCGGCTGCGGCAAGCACCCGGCCGTCCGGGCCGACGACCTGGGAGCGGCCGCCCATCTCGTGTCCGGCGTGGGTGCCGGCGGTGTTGCATTGCACGACGACGCACTGGTCCTCGATGGCGCGGGCCAGTCCGAGCACCCTCCAGTGCGCGACCCGGGCCGCCGGCCAGGCGGCGGGGACCACGAAGACCTCGGCGCCCCGGTCGACCAGGGCCCGGTAGAGCTCCGGGAAGCGCAGGTCATAGCAGGTCGAGAGGCCGACGCGGGCCGGTGCGCCATCGGCGACCGGCACGTCCACGACGACGGGCTCGGACCCGGCCTCCATCAGCCGCGGCTCGCCGGAGCGGAAGCCGAAGCGGTGGATCTTGCGGTACGTGGCGACCAGCTCGCCGGCGGGTGAGTAGACGAGGGAGGTGTTCCACCGCCCCGGACCGCCCGGGGCGACGGGGCGGCCACGCTCGACGATGGAGCCGCCGTGCAGGGTCACGCCGGCGTGGCGGGCGGCGTGCCCGAGCGCCTGCGCGACCGGCCCGTCGAGCGTCTCGGCTCGCTCCTCCCAGTCGCGGTAGGCGAAGCCGCCGGGGGCCCACAGCTCGGGCAGGACGACGAGGTCGTGGCCGGCCTGCCGGCGCACGAGCTCGCACACTCGCTCGACTCGCTCGGCGACCGGCTCCTCGTCCCCGTAGGCGAGCTGGAGAACGGCGACTCTCACGGATCTGCCTCCCGCACCTGGCTGCGGCCGGGGGTGGCTGGTCCCGGGCCGACTGCGTTG
The DNA here is from genome assembly GCA_937873285.1 of uncultured Intrasporangium sp. Taxonomy (GTDB): domain Bacteria; phylum Actinomycetota; class Actinomycetes; order Actinomycetales; family Dermatophilaceae; genus CALMNV01. Next base: position 900 of record CALMNV010000327.1, read on the forward strand.
GGTGCCGATGCTACCGGTGGTCGGCCCCGGGACCGCAGCGCAGCCGACGCCGCGCCGACCTCGGCGCTCTGCCGGCATCAGGTGCCGCAAGAGGCGAGGACCACCTCGTCAGGAACGCTCGCGCCGCGCCATCCGGGAGAGCCGCTTGTTGTATGCCGCGAGCTCGGCGTCGCCGTCGCGGTCCGCGGCGCGGTCCCGGCGCACGCTCTCGACCCGGTCGGTCCGCGACCACTGCACCGCCACGACCAGGGCGAGCACGAGCGAGGGCAGCTCGCCGATGGCCCACGCCACGGCACCACCCGTGCGCTGGTCGGCGAGAGGGTCCGGCACCCACGGAAGCCCGAGCACGCCGAAGAAGTCGGGTGCCAGCAGCGCACCGCTGCTGACCATTGCGACGCCGAAGAAGGCGTGGAACGAGACGGTGGCGAAGAGCAGCAGCAGCCGCAGCGCGGGGCTCCACCGCGGCGGGCCCGGGTCCACCCCGATGAGCACCCACGCGAACAGGTAGCCCGCCAGCAGGAAGTGCGCGGTCATCAGCAGGTGGCCGACGTGGGTCGTCAGGGCGAGCTCGAACAACCCCGTCCAGTAGAAGGCCACAAGGCTGAGGAAGAAGAACGCAGCGGCGAAGACCGGGTTGCCGACCACCTTCATGAGGCGGGAGTGGACCATCCCGAGGAGCATCTCGCGAGGCCCGAGGGTGCCGTCCTCACGCGCCGGCAGGGCGCGCAGCGCGAGAGTGACCGGGGCACCGAGGACGAGCAGGATCGGCACGATCATCGCCTCCACCATGTGCAGCGACATGTGCCACGAGAAGGCCACCCGGCTGTAGACGCCGAGCACCCCGTTGGTCGCCCAGGCGAACATCAGCCAACCGGCGACCCAGCTCACCGCACGCAGCACCGGCCACGCGTCCCCACGGCGACGCAGGCGGACGACGCCGGCCAGATAGAGCCCCGCTGCGAGGAAGGCCACGGTGAGGAAGAGCCAGTCCACCCGCCACGTCGTCAGCCAGGACAGGGCGGCGGGAGCGGGGGGCTGGGGATACCCCGTCAGCGCGAGCGCCGCGCTCGGCTCGCGGACCGCCTCGGGAGCGGGCGGCGCGCTGCGGGCCAGCGCGGTCGCGACGCCGATGGCGAGCGCCATCACGAACAGCTCGCCGACGGCCAGCCGCAGGAAGGGCCGGCTCCAGCGGGGCTCGGCCGGTCCCTCCAGCTCGCCCGGCCCGTCCAGCTGGCGCAGCGTGTGCTGCCGGTGACGCGCGCCGGCGAGGCCGAGCAGCACGAACGCGACCACCTTGACGACGATCAGCAGCCCGTAGGGGCTCCCGAGGTCGCCGGGCCCCGACAGGCGGACGGCTGCGGAGAGCACCCCGGAGGCGCCTATCGCGATGAAGCACCAGAGCGCGACCGTGGAGTAGCGGCGCGCCACGACGCCGAGCGACGGGCCGAGCACCGGGCGCAACAGCACGAGCGCGGCCAGGCCACCGACCCAGGCGGACGCGCCGAGCAGGTGCAGGGCGAGCGCGTTGACGGAGGCCTCGTGGTTCGCCGAGCCGCTGGCGTGGCCGCCGAGCGCGAGGACGACGACGCCGAAGCCGGCCAGCACCGCGAGCCCCGCGGCCGCGGCCCGTGAGCGCGCGAGGATCGCACCGGAGGCGACGAGCGCCGCCGACGCCGAGCTGATCACGCCGATGCGGAACGACTCGACCGACCACACCGACCCCAACAGCGCGTCTGCGAACCGTGGCTCGCCAAGCGGCATACCGGCGGCGTCCGCAAACTGCAGCACCACTCCGAGCGCCCCTGCCATCGCCCAGACGAAGCCACTCACGGCAGCGAGCTCGAGCGCCGCGGTGCGCCGGGGCTCCTTTCGGGCACGGCTGGCCTCGCGGCTGCTGCCGGGCAGCATCGTCGCGGCGAGGAGCAGAGCGCCGAGCGTCACCGACGCGGCGAGGTCGTGCACCACCCGCAGCAGCGGCAGCGACCAGCGCACCAGCGGTCCGGCGTCGGCCAGGCCGCCGGGAAGGGGGGCCAGGGCTCCGGTCGAGCGGCCCGCCAGCAGCGACGCGATCAGCCCCACCGCCAGCGCCGCGGGGACCAGGAGCCACAGGCCGCGCCAGCGTTGCACGGGTTCGGACGGGTGAGACATGGGTCAAGGGTAAGTATGGTGACGGCATGCCGCCGATCCATCCGCCGCCACCCGAGGACCTCAACGGCCTGCTGGACGCCTTCGAGCACACCCTGCAGGCCGTCGTCGACCTCGGGCACGCGTGCCACCCGGACGACTTCGACAAGCCCACCGAGTGCCAGGGGTGGAGCGTCAAGGACCAGATCGCCCACATCGTCGGGGCGGAGAAGGCGATGAGCGGTATGCCGCCCGCGGGCGACGAGGTGACCCACCATCGTCACGCGGGTGGCCGGCTCGGAGAGCAGCTCGAGCGGGACGTCGAGGAGCGGCGCGCGCTGCCCGGCCCGCAGGTGGTCGCGGAGCTGGCCTCCTACCTGCCTGACCGCATGGCGGAGCTGCGGGAGTCGGGCGCGACGCTCGACACGGTCGTCGGTGGCGTCGTGGGACCCGAGACGACCTTCCGGCTGCAGCTGCAGCGACGGATCATCGACGTCTGGTGTCACGAGCAGGACATCCGGTCCGCCCTGGACCGTCCGGGCAACCTCGACGCGGCGGGTGCCCGCATCTTCACCGCCGCCGTGCTCGACCAGCTTCCTCGGCTGGTGGCCCGGGTGGCGCAGGTGCCGTCGGGGCAGACCGTCGTCCTCGACGTGACCGGACCGGTGCTCGCCCGGGGCGGCGCACGCGTGACGACGGGCGACGACGGACGCCCCGCCGGGGAGGTGCTCTTCAGCGGCCAGGGTCGCGCGGAGGGAGAGGAGCACTCCGATGTCACGACGGTCCACCTCACGACGGAGGCGCTCACCCGCAGGGCCGCGGGGCGGCGCACGGCCGGCGAGACCCACTACACGGTGACTGGCGACGAACAGCTGGCGCGTCGGGCGCTCGACGCGTTGGACGCCACCTTCTGACCTCGAGGCGCCGCAGCTGCCGGCTGCCTCGCGGGCCGGCTCGCTCAGGCGTCGGGCGTCAGGCTGCGGAACTGCTCCTGCTGGCCCTCGACGACCTGCGCAGCGACGGAGGACAGCTTCATGTTGAGGTCCTGCGAGGTGCGCTTGAGGATGTCGAAGGCATCCTCGGCCTGCACCTTGTGGGCCGCCATGAGCAGTCCGACCGCCTTGCCGATCTCCCGGTTGCTCTGCAGGCCGGCCCGCAGCGACTCCGCCTCGGCGCGTGCGGACAGCGCGAGCAGGCTCACCGACGCGAAGGCGGCCAGCACGGCTCCCTGGTTGACCGCCTCGGCCCCGAGCGCACCGGGGGTGTCGGAGAACAGGTTGAGCGCTCCGACCTTCTTGCCTCCGATGAGGAGCCGGTAGCCGATCGCCGACCGGACCGGCGTCTCGGTCAGCACCCGCTTGGTGAAGTCGCGCCACGGGCTCGAGCCGTCGCGCAGGTCGGCCACATGCTGGACCGACTCCTCGACGATGGCATCGAGGCAGGGGCCCTCACCAGTCTCCAGCTCGATCTGGTCGATGAATCGGGCAACTGCGTCGGTCGACCCGGTGGAGCGGAAGCGGTCTCCGACGAGCATGAGGATCGAGGCCCGGTCGCAGCCATCAATCAGCTCGGGCGCCGCCTCGACGAGGGCCTGGTGCACCTCGGTCGGGTCCGCTCCGGCATAGAGGAGGTCCGAGAGAGCGACGAAGGTCTCCCGCACGTCTCGGTCTGCAAACTGCTCGCTCGGCATGGCCCTGCTTCCTCCGGGGTCGCTCTGTCCTCCCGCCCAGCCCATCCTCGCACGGGCCGCTCCCCGGTTTGACGGCGCCGCTTCCCGCAGGAATACTTGCTTGCTGCACGCAATTGATAGGAGGTGCCGATGACCGTGTCGAAGGAGTCTGCCAACGAGCTCTTCCTCACCCTCATCCGCATTCAGAAGCTGCTGCTCGCAGCGCGCCACCACGCTCCGGCCGTCCACCCCGGGGCGGACACCGCGGCATACCCGATCCTCTTCGCCGTGGCGCACGGGCTGCAGCGGGTGTCCGACATCGCCGGCAGCATCCACAGCGACGCCTCCACGGTGAGCCGGCACGTCACCGGGCTCGTCCGCCATGGCCTGCTCGCCAAGGCAGCCGACCCGACGGACCGGCGCGCCCAGGTCGTCTCGCTCACCAGCGAGGGATGGGACGTCGTGCACGAGATCCAGGCCAAACGCGCCGGCTGGTTCCAGGAGCTGCTCGCCGACTGGCAGGACGACGACTGCGACGAGCTGTCCCGCCGCCTGGATGCCCTGTCCACCCTGCTCGACGCCTCCCTGCGGAGTCGGGGCGCCGCCCCTCCTCCCCGACCGCTCGACCTCACCCAGGAGACACCCCGATGACCGCAGCAGCCGCCGCAGACGCGTCGCGCCCCGACGCGCCGTCCGGACCGCTGACCCACCAGCAGATCGTCACCATCCTCATCGGCCTGATGATGGGGATGTTCCTCGCGGCGCTCGACCAGACGATCGTCGCCTCGGCCATGCGGGTCATCGCCGACCGGCTGAACGGGCTGTCCGGGCAGGCGTGGGTGACGACGGCATACCTGATCACCTCGACCATCGTGACGCCGCTCTACGGCAAGCTGTCGGACATCTACGGGCGCAAGAAGTTCTTCCTCTTCGCCATCTCGGTGTTCACCATCGGCTCGATGCTGTGCACCCTGGCCTGGTCGATCCCCTCCCTCTCGGCCTTCCGCGCCATCCAGGGCATCGGGGCGGGCGGGCTGTTCTCCCTCGCGCTCGCCATCATCGGCGACATCGTGGCGCCTCGGGAGCGCGCGAAGTACCAGGGCTACTTCCTGGCCGTCTTCGGCACCTCGAGCGTGCTCGGCCCGGTCATCGGCGGCTTCTTCGCGGGGACCGACACCATCCTCGGCGTGGACGGCTGGCGCTGGGTCTTCCTCGTCAACGTCCCGATCGCCATCGCCGCGCTGGTCGTGGTGAGCAGGACCCTGCACCTGAAGCACACCCGCCTGGATCACCGGATCGACTACTGGGGCGCGCTCGCCCTCGCGGTCGCGCTCGTGCCGCTGCTCATCGTCGCGGAACAGGGCCGGGTCTGGGGCTGGGGCTCGGTGGCGTCCGTCACCTGCTACGTGATCGGCGCGGCCGGCCTCGTGGCCGGCTACCTCGTCGAGCGGTCCATGGGCGAGGAGGCCCTGATCCCGCTGCGCCTGTTCGCCAACCGCACCGTCCGCACGGCCTCCATCGCGTCGGTGTTCATCGGCATGGGGATGTTCGGCGGCCTCGCGGCGCTGCCCCTCTACCTGCAGATCGTCAAGGGAGCGACGGCGACGGAGGCCGGGCTGCTGCTGCTGCCGATGACGCTCGGGATCATGTCGGGCTCGGTCTTCTCGGGGCAGATGATCTCGCGAACGGGTCGCTACCGCACGTATCCGATCATCGGGGCAGGGCTGCTCGTCGCCTCGCTGTTCGCCTTCCACTACGTCGGGGCGGACACCCCCATCTGGGTGTCCATGGTCGTCATGGTCTTCTTCGGCGTCGGCCTCGGCTTCAACTTCCAGCCGCTGACCCTTGCCGTGCAGAATGCCGTCGACCGCCGCGACATGGGGGTCGCCACGTCGTCGGCCACCTTCACCCGCCAGATCGGTGGCACGCTCGGCACCGCGGTCTTCCTGTCCATCCTCTTCTCCCAGGCAGGGTCCCGCATCGGCGAGGCGTTCGCGCGGCTCGCCCCGACGCCCGAGTTCCAGGCCGCCCTGCGCAACCCGACGGGTGGGGACCCGGCGGTCAACAGGCAGTTCGTCGCAGAGCTGGCCCGGGCGCAGCGGAGCGGC
>CALMNV010000328.1 GCA_937873285.1 uncultured Intrasporangium sp.
GGCCCCACACCCTGGCGCGGCTCAGGGTCTGCGCGCCGACGGGCAGCCCCTGAGCAGCTCCAGGTTGAGGGACTCCCTCAACCTGGAGCTGCTCAGGGTCTGCGCGGCGACGGGCACGACCCGACGGCGCCGCCCGGGTCGCGGCCGACAGCCGGCAGGTCAGACCCGCGGGCGAGTAGCCGGTCAGCGTCGAGGCGAGGGCCCGGCCCTGCCCCTCGTTGTCGCGGTAGGCCTCGGGATAGGCGCTGCGCTGGACCCGCTGGGCGATCTGCGTGATGTCGGCATTCTGGTAGCCGGGGAACTTCACGAGGGCGTCATAGAAGGCGTTGGTGGAGTACACCGGGTCGAGGATCTGGGTGGGGGTGCCCCAGCCCTGGCTCGGCCGCTGCTGGAAGAGCCCGAGCGAGTCGCGGTCCCCGAAGCGCAGGTTGCGGATCTTCGACTCCTGCAGTGCGGTGGTGATGGCGATCGTCGCTGCGCGCGGCGGCATACCGCGCTTGATGCTGAGCGCGGTGACGAGGGCGGCGTTGCCGGTCTGCTCCGGGTCGAACGTCTCGGTGATCCCTCCCGCGGTGATCGTGCACACGTCTGCGCGCACGGTCTCGACGACCGAGCGGGCGGCGACCCACCCCACGCCGAGCACGGCGACCACGAGGGCCGCCAGCACCGCGCCGCGGCGCAGCCCACGGCCACGCCGGCGCCGCGAGCTGGAGCGGGCCGGGCGGCCCCTCGGGACGGTGACCGGGGGGCCGTTGCTGTGCGTGGGCATGCTGCGGGCCGCTCAGCCGTTGACGTGCAGTGCCGCGTTGAGCTCGATCCCCCTGCCGGCGCGCTCGCGAGCCTCCACCGCACCGGACTGGCTGTTGCGCAGGAAGAGGATGTTGCTCGAGCCGGACAGCTCCCGTGCCTTGACCACCGACCCGTCCGGAAGCCGCACCTTGGTCGCCGCCGTCACGTAGAGGCCGGCCTCGACCACGCAGTCGTCGCCGAGCGCGATGCCAACGCCGGCGTTGGCGCCGAGGAGGCACCGCTGCCCGATGGTGACGCGCTCCCTGCCGCCGCCGGAGAGGGTGCCCATGATGGAGGCACCGCCACCGATGTCGGAGCCGTCGCCGACGGTGACGCCGGCCACGATGCGACCCTCGACCATCGAGGTGCCGAGCGTGCCGGCGTTGAAGTTGCAGAAGCCCTCGTGCATCACCGTCGTGCCGGCCGCGAGATGGGCGCCGAGGCGCACCCGGTCCGCGTCGGCGATGCGCACGCCGGTCGGCACGACGTAGTCGGTCATCCGGGGGAACTTGTCCACGCCGTGCACCTGCACCGCGCCCCGGGCCCGCAGGCGCAGCCGGGTCGCCTCGAACCCGTCGACCGCGCACGGTCCGTGGTTGGTCCACACGACGTTGGGCAGCACCCCGAAGATGCCCTCGAGGTTGATGGTGTTGGGCCGCACGAGGCGGTGCGAGAGCAGGTGCAGCCGCAGGTAGGCGTCGGAGGTGTCGGCCGGCGCAGCGTCGAGGTCGAGCACGACGCGCACGAGGGTGGTGCGCACCCCCCGCAGCTCGTCGTGGCCCTCGAGGGCGAGCAGCTCGGGCCCCGGCCCGGGGTCGCCCGCCGCCTCGGGCGCGCCGAGCGCCGGAGTCGGAAACCAGGTGTCGAGGACCTGTCCGTCCGTCGTCGTCGTGGCAAGGCCGTGGCCCCAGGCGGTGCGCTGTGCAGACATGGCCCAAGGGTATGGGGCCGCGCCGGGCCCGACGAAACCGGCGGTGTGGGGCGGTGGCCCAGGCCGGCGATAGCCTGCCCCGTATGCCGCCCACCCCGACTTCCGCCTCCACCGTCCCCGCGCTCGACCTCCACGGCGACGTGGCGTCGCTGACGGCCGCCCTCTGCGACATCGAGTCCGTGAGCGGTCGCGAGGGGGCGCTCGCCGACGCCGTCGAGGCGGCGCTGCGGGGTCTGGCGCACCTCGAGGTCGTCCGGGACGGCGACACCGTGGTGGCGCGCACCCTCCTCGGCCGGGACGAGCGAGTCATCCTCGCCGGTCACCTCGACACGGTGCCGCTGGCCGACCCGCCCAACCTGCCGACCCGGCTCGAGGGCGGCGAGCTGTGGGGCCGAGGCACCGTGGACATGAAGGGCGGCGTGGCCGTCGCGCTCCGGGTCGCTGCCGAGGCGACTTCGCCCGCCCGTGACCTGACCTTCCTCTTCTACGAGTGCGAGGAGGTCGAGGCTGAGCGCAACGGCCTCGAGCGGGTCGGGCGCACCGCGCCGGAGCTGCTCGCCGGTGACTTCGCCGTGCTCCTCGAGCCGACGGCCGGGGCCGTCGAGGGCGGCTGCAAGGGAACGCTGCGGGCCGACGTCGTCGCGACGGGGACCGCCGCCCACTCGGCCCGGCCGTGGAGGGGGCACAACGCGATCCACGAGGCCGGCACCATCCTCGGGCGGCTCGCGGCATACGAGCCGGACGTCGTCGCCGTGGACGGGCTGGACTACCACGAGGCGCTGCAGGCGGTCGCCATCAGCGGCGGCATCGCCGGCAACGTCGTGCCCGACCTGTGCACGGTCACCGTCAACTACCGCTTCGCGCCGGACAAGGACGCGGCCACCGCGTTCGAGCACGTCCGGCGGGTCTTCGCGGGCTACGAGTGCACGCTGCGCGACGCGGCCGACGGGGCCCGGCCGGGGCTGCACCGGCCCGCCGCCCGGGAGTTCGTCGAGGCGCTGGGGGTGCCGGTCCGTCCCAAGGAGGGGTGGACCGACGTCGCGCGCTTCTCGGCGCTCGGCGTGCCCGCGGTCAACTTCGGCCCCGGTGACCCCAACCTCGCGCACAGGGACGACGAGCGGTGCCCGGTGGAGCAGTATGCCGCGGCCGAGGCGGCCCTGCTGCGCTGGGCGCTCGGAGGCCGCGGCGGCTGACGTGACTGCCGGAGGTCCCCCGGGTGCCCCATCGGGGCAGGGGCTGCGCTTCGCCGGCGCGCCCGTGCCCCGTGGCGCAGCCCGGGCCCCGTAGCGCAGTCCGTGCCCCGTAGCGCAACCGCCTATGGTTGGCCGCGTGAGCGACGTGCGGCCGGGCCGCGAGCGACAGACCGGGCCGGTCCGGCTCCGGCGCTCGCAGGTGCCCAAGACGACGACCGACCAGCGGCTGCTGGATCGCACCCAGTCCACCGACTGGCTGCACGCCGATCCGTGGCGGGTCATGCGGATCCAGTCGGAGTTCGTCGAGGGGTTCGGGGCGCTGGCCGAGCTCGGGCCGGCCGTCGCCGTCTTCGGGTCGGCGCGGATGAGCCGCGACAGCGCGGCATACGGCCTCGGCGTCGAGGTCGGCCGGCTGCTGGCCGAGGCCGGGTATGCCGTCATCACCGGCGGCGGCCCCGGGGCGATGGAGGCGGCCAACCGCGGTGCGCTCGAAGGTCGCGGCACCTCGGTGGGGCTGGGCATCGAGCTGCCCTTCGAGGCGGGGTTCAACGACTACGTCGACCTCGGGGTCAACTTCCGCTACTTCTTCGCCCGCAAGACGATGTTCGTCAAGTACTCGCAGGGGTTCATCGTGCTCCCCGGCGGGTTCGGCACGCTCGACGAGCTGTTCGAGGCCCTGACGCTGGCCCAGACCCAGAAGGTCACCCAGTTTCCCATCGTGCTCGTCGGCAGCGCCTACTGGCGGGGCCTGCTCGACTGGCTCCGGGAGCAGTCGCTGGCCGCCGGCGTCATCTCCGAGGACGACCTCGCCCGCCTCACCGTCACCGACGACCCCGCCGAGGCGGTGCGGATCATCGACTCCCACGAGGAGGGGCCTCGGCGATGAAGTGGGTCGTCCTGCTCGCCGGAGTCGTCGTGGTGTGCCTGGTCGCTGCCCTTCTCCTCGGCCTGCTGGGGGGCGGGATGGGGCGACCGACGTCGACGCTGCGCCACGAGCCGCTGCCGGAGGATCGGCTGACCGACGACGACCTCGCGGCGCTCGAGCTCGACGTGACGGCGCGCGGATACCGGATGAGCCAGGTCGACGGTGTGCTCGACCGGCTGCGGCTCGAGCTGCGCAGCCGGGACGAGGAGGTCGCCGCGCTGCAGGCGGAGCTCGCCCGGCGGGCAGCTCGCGTCGAGCAGCCCGCCGTGGACCGGCCCGCCGAGGAGCTGCCGCCGGCATGAGCGCTCGCGCGTCGACCGTCCGGGCGAGCAGGTTCGTCCCCACCGTCGTGGGTCTCTACGCGGCGTGCCGGCTGGTCAGCACCCTCATCCTCTGGCTCGTCGCGCAGCGCGGGTACGCCGTGGTTCCGGACGGGATTCCTCTG
>CALMNV010000329.1 GCA_937873285.1 uncultured Intrasporangium sp.
AGCGGCCGGTGGCGGCGACCCGGGAGGCCAGCATCAGGCCGGTCAAGGTGCCATCACCGGTGGTGCCGTGGTCGAGCATCACGACGTGGCCCGACTGCTCGCCGCCCAGCGAGTAGCCTCCGTCGCGCATGCCCTCCAGCACGTAGCGGTCGCCGACGGACGTCTGGAGCACCGAGATCCCGGCGGCGCTCAGCGCCTGGACCAGGCCGAGGTTGGACATGACGGTCGCGACGAGCGTGTCGCCCGCGAGCCGGCCCTGCTCCTTCAGCGCCAGCGCGAGCAGCACCATGATCTGGTCACCGTCGACGAGCCTGCCCTCGGCATCGACCGCGAGGCAGCGGTCCGCGTCACCGTCGAGCGCGATCCCGAAGTCGGCGCCGACCTCGACGACCGCCTTCTGCAGCGGGCCGATGTGGGTGGAGCCGACGCCGTCGTTGATGTTGATGCCATCAGGCGAGCCGCCGACGAGCGTCACCCGGGCACCGGCCTCCTCGAAGACTCTCGGTGCCACGACCGACGCGGCACCATGGGCGGCGTCGATGACGACGTGCAGCCCGTCGAGACGGTGGCTCAGCACGGAGAGGAGGTGGGCGACGTAGCGGTCGGCACCGTCGACGAGGGGGCTGATCCGTCCCACGCCGGCGCCGGTCGGCCGCTGCCACTGCTCGCGCATGCGGGACTCGATGCGGTCCTCCAGGTCGTCGGCGAGCTTGTGACCGCCGCGCGCAAAGAACTTGATGCCGTTGTCAGGCATCGGGTTGTGCGAGGCCGAGAGCATGGCCCCGAGGTCGGCGCCCTGCTCGGCGACGAGGTAGGCGATCGCGGGGGTCGGCAGCACGCCGGCGTCACGGACGTCGACCCCTGCGGAGGCGAGGCCCGCGACGGTGGCCGCCGCCAGGAACTCACCCGAGGCCCGGGGGTCGCGGCCCACCACGGCGACAGGACGGTGCCCCGCGAACTCGCCCACCTCGGCGAGGACGTGCGCGGCGGCGACGGACAGGTCGAGCGCCAGCTCGGCGGTGATGTCCCTGTTGGCCACGCCACGGACCCCGTCGGTGCCGAAGAGTCGTCCCACGTGCGTTCCTTTCGTTCGTGCCCCCCGGCGAGCCGCCCTGGTGCAACCTACCCCCGCTTGCTGAGGGCGGCTCTGCGACAGGCCCGAGCTCGGCGACGACTGAAGGGTCTATGAGCGCCCCCGAGACCCTTCAACGGCTGCCGGCTCCACGGCATACGACGTATGCCGTGGAGCCGGCCGGAGCGTCAACGCGGATGGAGCCGAGCGGAGATGCTCGGCGCCAGCCGGAGCGTCAACGCGGATGGAGCCGAGCGGAGGTGCTCGGCGCCAGCCGAAGCATCAACGCTTGGAGTACTGCGGCGCCTTGCGGGCCTTCTTGAGGCCGGCCTTCTTGCGCTCCGGGACCCGGGCGTCGCGGGTGAGGAAGCCCGCCTTCTTCAGCGCCGGGCGGTTGAGCTCGGTGTCGACCTCGTTGAGCGAGCGGGCCACGCCGAGGCGCACCGCGCCGGCCTGACCGGACGGGCCACCGCCGTGGACGCGGACGAGCACGTCGTAGGAGGCGTCGAGCTCGAGGAGCGTCAGCGGCTCACGGACGATCTGCTGGTGCACCTTGTTGGGGAAGTACGACTCGAGGGACCGGCCGTTGATCCTCCACGCGCCCGTGCCCGGCACGATCCGCACCCGGGCGATGGCCTGCTTGCGGCGACCGGTCGCCGCGCCGGGGGTGGAGACCTGGCGCGCGCGGCGGCCCTCGGCGACGGCTGCCGACTCGGACTCCGAGGTGTACTCGGTGAGCTCGGGCTCGTCGGTGTCGAGGATGTCCTCGGAAACGATGTCAGTCACAGTGGTATTCGCTTTCTACGCAGCAGCTGAAGCCGGGGGCTTACTGCGCGACCTGGGAGATCTCGAAGGGGACGGGCTGCTGGGCCTGGTGCGGGTGAGCGGCGCCGCGGTAGACCTTGAGCTTGGACAGCTGTTGGCGTGCGAGCGAGTTCTTCGGCAGCATGCCGCGGATCGCCTTCTCGACGGCCCGCTCCGGGCTCTTGGCGAGCAGCTCGGTGTAGGAGGTCGAGCGCAGCCCCCCCGGGAAGCCGGAGTGGCGGTAGGCCCGCTTCTGCTCCGCCTTCGCACCGGTCAACGCGACCTTGTCGGCGTTGACGATGATGACGAAGTCGCCCGTGTCGACGTGCGGCGCGAACTGCGGCTTGTGCTTGCCCCGGAGCAGGACCGCGGCCTGGCTCGCGAGGCGACCGAGCACGACGTCCGTCGCGTCGATGACATGCCACGTGCGAGTGACCTCGCCGGGCTTCGGGGTGTAGGTGCGCAATGGAGTCTGCCTTTGCTTGGAGATGGTGAAGCAGCGGAATGCCGCTGGGCTCGGGTCAGCGTCGCCCGCTCCCGGTGCGTCGGGAGCCGGGCTCGCACGACCGCCCGGGTGCACAACTTCAGCAATGCTACGGGGTTCGGCTCAGGTGCCCAAATCGCCGCGAGTGGACCCGGAAGCACCCTCTGACCTGCGGAGACAGCAGGATCGCGCTCGTCACCGCCCACTTGTGCAAAGATAGTGTGCAACAGTAGTGTGCACACTATGGCTGCACAGCGACGTTCCCGCGATCCTGGCGAC
>CALMNV010000330.1 GCA_937873285.1 uncultured Intrasporangium sp.
CCTCGAGGTCGTCGGTCGAGTCGACGACGACGGAGTTGAGGCCGGCCTTCTCCGTGTAGACCAGCGCGCCCCGCGCACCCGCGGAGCGCTCCAGCCACGACCCGAACGACGGGCCTCCGGTGTAGTCGATGATGGCGACCTCGTCGCGCTCGGCGAGCACCGTGGCCAGGCCCTGCCCCTCGTCCTCCGCGGCGAGCTGGACCAGGGCGGGGTCGAAGCCCGCCTCGCGCAGCACCTGTCGCGCCGTGTCGACGGTGATCGCCAGCGGCAGCACGGCGCGCGGGTGGGGCTTGACCACCACCGGGTTGCCGGTGACGAGGGAGGCGAACAGGCCGGGGTAGGCGTTCCACGTCGGGAAGGTGCTGCACCCGATGACCAGCGCCACGCCCCGCGGCACGATGCGGTAGTCCTTCTCCATCCGCACCGGACCGGTGCGCCCCGGCTTCTCCCAGACGACCGAGGGCGGCACCCGCTCCTGCTCGACGAGCCCGGCGGCGACGGCCTCGACGGCGCGGTCCTGCGCGTGCGGACCGCCGGCCTGGAAGGCCATCACGAACGGCTGCCCCGACGTGTGCATCACGGCGTTGGCGAGCTCGAAGCCGCGCCGGTTCACTGCGTCGACGATCTCCACGCAGACCGCGGCCCGCAGCTGCGGACCGGCGTCCCGCCAGGCCGGCATCGCCGCTCGCGCCGCGGCGAGAGCCGCATCGAGGTCGAGCGCCGGATAGGAGACGCCCAGCCTCGGCCCGTAGGGCGAGACCTCGCTGCCGACGACGCTGCCGTCCGTGGGCTGGTCCGCCAGCGCGGCATACGGCCGTCCGAGCAGCCCCTCGTATGCCGCGAGCCCGGCCGCCGCTGCGTCCGCTCCGTAGACGCGGGGGCTGGGGGACTCCGGGTAGCGGGAGTAGTAGGCCCGGGCGGCGAGCGCCCGACGCAGCTCGTCGAGGGCTGCGGCGTGGGCGTGCAGGAGCGGGTGGTCCGGCGTCGTCGCCTGTGCGGTCACCCTCCCAAGGGTAGGACCCGCCCTGCGCCGGCGCCCACCGCCTCGGGCCGGCGGGTCAGAGGGCGAGCAGCGGGCCGCCGAGCGCGATGACCCCGACCACAAGCGTGGACACGGTCGCGAGCAGCAGGGGGCGCCCACCGACGCGGCGCAGCGACGCGAGGTGGACCCCGCAGCCCAGCGCGAACATGGCCGCGGTGAGCAGCGCCGTCTCCAGCACCTTGCCACCGGCGAGCGCGGCGGCGGGCAGCACGCCGGTGGTCCGCACGACCGCCGCGGCGAGAAAGCCGGCGACGAAGAGCGGCACGAGCGGCGGCCGGCGCCCCGCGGCCCGGGCCTGGCCGCTGCGGCTGCGGCTGCGCACCGCGATGAGGGCGAGCACCGGGGCGAGCAGCAGCACGCGCGCGAGCTTGACGACGACCCCCACCTTGAGCGCGCCGCCCCCGACGAGACCAGCCGCCGCGACGACCTGGGCCACCTCCTGGATCGAGCCGCCGGCCCACGCGCCGGCCTGGACCTGGGAGAGGCCGAGCAGGCCGGCGCCGAGCGGGACCACGGGGATCAGCAAGGTGCCGAACAGCACGACGAGCGCCACTGCGGTCGCGACCTCCTCCTCCTCCACGTCGGCGACGCCGTCCACGGCCGCGACGGCCGCCGCACCGCAGATGGAGAACCCGCAGGCGATCAGCAGCCGCTGGTTGGCCCCCACCCCGAGCCAACGGCCGACGAGCAGCGTCAGGCCGATTCCCCCGGCCACGATGGCCACGACCTCGGCGATCATGCCGAGACCGAGCGCCGCGATGTCGGTGAGGACGAGCTGGAGCCCGAGCAGGGCGACGCCGGCCCGCAGCAGGGTGCGCGCCGCGAAGGCGAGCCCGGGACGCAGGCTGGACGGCAGGTCGACGACGTTGACGGCGATCGCGCCCGCGAGGATCGCGACGAGCAGCGGGCTGGCGAAGGGCACCGCCCGGTTGAGCAGCAGCGCCGCCAGAGCGACCAGCCCCGAGAGCAGCAGACCGGGCAGCACATGGGCCTGCCGGCGCAGGCGCCCGGGCCGGATGACGCGGTGGTCCGTGGCAGGGGAGCGATCCATGCATCCAGCGTGCCGCCCCACTCGATCTTTCAGTAGAGGGTAATTCGGCATGGGGTCATGTCTCGAACGCATGGGGTGTCGGTTGCTCATACATTCTTCGTATGCCGCGCGACTAACCGGACATCCGAGCGCTCGAGGTGCTCGTCGCCATCGCCGAGCTGCAGAGCCTCGGCGGCGCAGCCCGACGCCTCGGCACGACCCAGCCCAACGCCAGCCGCCTGCTCGCCCGGCTGGAGCGACACCTCGGCGTGGCCCTCGTCGACCGGAGCCCCACCGGGTCGCGGCTCACGACCGAGGGCACCGTCGTCGTGGAGTGGGCGCGGGAGGCCCTGCAGGCCATGGAGCGGGTGGTGCTCGGCAGCCAGGCACTCGGGGCTGGGCGGCGCTCGAGCATCGCCGTGCACGCCAGCATGACGGTCGCCGAGCATCTCGTGCCGGCCTGGCTCGCCGAGCTGCGCCGCCGCCTGCCGGACGTCCACGTCAGTCTCTGCGTGTGCAACTCGCGCGCCGTCGTCGAC
>CALMNV010000331.1 GCA_937873285.1 uncultured Intrasporangium sp.
GGCCATGGACGACATCGCCGCCCGCGCGGGCGTCTCCAAGCCGGTGCTCTACCAGCACTTTCCCGGCAAGCTCGAGCTCTACCTGGCGCTGGTGGACCGGCACGCCGCCGAGCTGGAGCAGCTTGTCCGCGACGCCCTGTCGCTGGCCGACAACAAGGCCCGGATCGGCACGATGGTGCACGCCTACTTCGACTTCGTCGCCCGGGACGGCGGCGCGTTCCGGCTCATCTTCGAGTCCGACCTCGCCAACGAGCCGGCCGTCCGGCGCCGGCTCGACCAGATCGTCCTGACCTGCGCAGCGGCGATGGCCGACCTCATCCGCAGCCAGACCGCCCTCAGCCAGCAGGAGGCGGTCCTCGTGGGGGTCGGGCTCGTCGGACTGGCGCAGACGTCGGCGCGCCACTGGCTGGCTGAGGAGCCGCGCGTCTCCAAGGAGACGGCCACCCGGATCACGGCGGCCCTCATCCGCCGCGGGATCGGCGCCTTCCCGGCGCTCGAGCGCGAGGTGCACGGCGGCCTGGGCCGCGAGACGGTCGGCTTCGGCGCTGGTTAAGGTGGCGGGAGCGAGTGCCGGTGGGTCAGCTCCCACCGGAGCCCGGTCCGGCCAGATCCTGACGAGAGGAACCCCATGGAGGTCCGCATCGGCGTGCAGCACGTGGCGCGCGAGATCAGCTTCGAGACGACGCTCTCGGCCGACGAGGTGGTCGAGGCGGTGCGCGCCGCGCGGTCCGGGGATGTGCTGGAGCTGCCCGACGAGCGGGGCGGGCGGGTCATCGTGCCGAGCGCGGCCATCGGCTACGTCACCACGGGCTCGGAGAAGCGCGGTGGCGTGGGATTCGGAGCCGTCTGAGCCAGCCGCCAACGGCCCGGGCGCCCCGACAGGGACGTCGCGGACCCGTCGGCGGCGAGGCGCCTCACCGCCGCCCACCGGTTACCGGGAGGGCCCGTTGGGGTACTGCTTCGGTGCAGCGGCCGGACCGACCGGTCCGCCACCACTCGCACAGGGGCTGCACGGAGGAGCAAATCACCATGGTCCAGACCATCCTCATGGCACTCGTCGCCGGCGCCATCGTCGGCCCGCTCGCCCGGCTCATCCTTCCCGGACGCCAGGCGATCGGCGTCCCCATGACCGTTCTCCTCGGTGCGGTCGGGTCGCTCATCGGCGCCTACCTCTACAAGCTGGCCACCGGACGCACGGACACCCCCGGCATCGACTGGATCGCCGGATTCATCGGCGTCCTCGCCGCTGCTGCGCTCATCCTGGTCTTCGCAGGGATGAGCGGTCGCCGACAGCACTGACCCGCCGTTTCGGCAGGGAGCAGGGGCCGGGCGGCCCGTCAGGCCGACAGGCCGAGACGTCCCATCCGGCGCGTGTGCTCGTCGGTCAACCGCGCGAACATCCGCCCCAGCTCGGCGAGGTCGGCGCCGGCCCGTCCCGGTGTCCCGACGAGCAGGCTCGCCAGCGGGTCACGCTCGACGCCCACCCGCTGCGCCTGGGTGATCGCCTCACCTACGAGCCGGCGACCCCATAGGGCGAGGCGGCCCGCGACGCGCGGGTCGTGGGCAATCGCCTCGCGCACCACGCTGACCACGAAGTCGGCCTCCCCGTTGTCCTCCAGCACCTGATGCACGAGCTGCCGGGTGTCGGCATCGACGTAGGTGGCGATCTCGCGGTAGAAGTCCTGGGCGATGCTCTCCCCGACATAGGCCTTGACGAGGCTTTCCAGCCAGGTGGAGGCCTTGGTGCGCTCGTGGAACTCGTCGACGGCGGCCACGAACGGCGCCATGGCGTCCTCGGGCTCCACGCCGAGCGAGCGGAGGCGGTCGGCGAGGACGGTGTAGCGCCCGAGCTCGTGGGCGGCGAGACGGGCCAGCTCCGAGCGGTGCGGCAGAGTGGGTGCGAGCTCGGAGTCGCGCGCGAGCGCGCTGAAGGCACGCAGCTGCCCGTAGGCCAGTGCTCCGAGCAGCTCGCGCACCGCCTCGACGTATGCCGCGTCGCCGGCTTCCGGGGGCAGCCCTCCCTGCCCGGCGCCGTCGCGCACAGGGTCGCCCACGGGGTCGGGTGCCGTGTCGGGTGCGGTGTCGTGCGCGCTCTCGTGCGGCCCCGCAGTCGCAGCCATGCCCGCCAATGTAGCCCCCAGGCCGCCCCGGCCCGTGTCGAGGCCGACCTGAGGCGCCGCTCCGGGTAGACTGGGCGTGACCACCCGGTGCCCGGTCGGCACGATGACTCCTCCCGGGGCTTGGCTTGCAGGCCCGCCAGGAGATGTCGGCAGCGCAGCTGCCTCCTCTCGACACCTTTCCGATCGGCCCATTCCTCAGACACTGAGCTCCCGCGTCGCGGGGTGCTCGTGCCGATCGAGAGAGCGCCATGACGCAGCCAGACACGCAGACGCACATCCCCCACCTGCCCTCCGCCGAGCCTCCCCGCTTCAGCGACTTCGACATCCACCCCGACATCGTCGCGAGCCTGGCCGACGCCGGGATCGTCACCCCGTTTCCCATCCAGGCCATGACGCTCCCGGTGGCCCTCGCCGGCCACGACATCATCGGCCAGGCCAAGACGGGCACCGGCAAGACGCTCGGCTTCGGCGTGCCGATCCTGCACCGCGTCACGGCCCCCGGCGACCCGGCATACCCGTCACTGCCCAAGCCGGGCAAGCCGCAGGCGCTCGCCATCGCCCCCACCCGCGAGCTGGCCGTGCAGGTCGCGGGTGACCTGCAGCGGGCCGGCAAGCGTCGCGGGGTCCGGGTCCTCACCGTCTACGGCGGCCGAGCGTACGAGCCGCAGACGGAGGCCCTCGCCTCCGGCGTCGAGGTGGTCGTCGGCACGCCCGGTCGGCTCATCGACCTCGCCAAGCAGGGGCACCTCGACCTGTCCGAGGCGAGGACCGTCGTGCTCGACGAGGCCGACGAGATGCTCGACCTCGGCTTCCTGCCCGACGTCGAGACGCTTCTGTCGCTCACCCCGGCCAAGCGGCAGACCATGCTCTTCTCCGCGACGATGCCGGGGGCGATCGTCGCGCTGGCCCGCCGCTACATGACCCAGCCGACGCACATCCGCGCCATGGGCGAGAACCACGAGAACGCGCACATGGTCAAGGCGGTCGAGCAGTTCGTCTACCGGGCGCACGCCCTCGACAAGGTGGAGATGCTCAGCCGCATGCTGCAGGCCAAGGGCCGCGGCCTCACCATCATCTTCAGCCGCACCAAGCGCACGGCCGCCAAGGTGGCCGACGACCTCGCCGCTCGCGGGTTCGCGGCGGCCGCGATCCACGGCGACCTCGGACAAGGTGCCCGGGAGCAGGCGCTGCGGGCCTTCCGCAACGGCAAGATCGACGTCCTCGTCGCGACCGACGTCGCGGCGCGCGGCATCGACGTCGAGAACGTCACCCACGTCATCAACTTCCAGTGCCCGGAGGACGCCAAGACCTACGTCCACCGGATCGGACGCACGGCCCGCGCCGGCAACACCGGCGTGGCCGTCACCCTCGTCGACTGGGACGACCTGCACCGGTGGGCGCTGATCAACAAGGAGCTCGACCTCGGCATCCCGGACCCGCTCGAGACGTACTCCTCCTCCGAGCATCTGTTCAGCGACCTCGACATCCCCCTCGAGGCCACCGGCGTGCTGCGTGCGTCCGCGCAGACGCGGGCCGGGCTGGGAGCGGAGGAGATCGAGGACCTGGGCGAGACGGGCAAGCGCCGCGGCCACCAGCGTGGAAGCTCTCCGCGGAGTCCGGGCGCAGACGGCGCAGGCCGCCCAGAGCGCTCCGCAAGCCCCGACCGCTCCGGGCGCCCAGACCGGTCAGACCGCTCCACCCGCCCT
>CALMNV010000332.1 GCA_937873285.1 uncultured Intrasporangium sp.
TCGAGTGGTCAGTTCGGTCCGGAAGCGACGACGCGGCGGGCTACCTCGGCTCCCCTCTCGGGTCGAGTGGTCAGTTCCATACCGGGGAAGGCACGCGTTGCATGGCCCTAACCGTGCGGAACTGGCCACTCGACGGGTAGGGGGTGCACGGAACTGGCCACTCGACGGGTAGGGGGTGCACGGAACTGGCCACTCGACTGGTGGGGGCGTGCCAAGTTGGCCACTCGACCGGGGGAGGGGGAGCGGGTCAGGCGGGCTTCTTCTCGGTGGGGACGAGCTCGGCGTCGCGCACCTCGACGACCTCGCCGGCGGCATACTCCAGGCCGGTGATCCGGCCGCATGCCCGCAGGTCGCTCTCGGCGAGCCGGACGAGGTCGAGGGCCGCCTGCGGGCCGGCGAGCGTCATGGCGCGGACCTGCGCGCGCATGCCGACCTTGGCGTCCGACTTGGCTTTGCGCACGCCGCCGAGGGCCTCGCCGACCGCCGCGAGCACTGCGGGCTCGCCCCCGGCCGGCAGCTCCCCGGGCGTGGGCCACGGCTGCCGGTGCACCGAGCCGACCGCAAACCACGACCACACCTCCTCCGTCACGTAGGGCAGGAAAGGCGCGAGCAGGCGCAGCAGAGTCTGCAGTGCGATCCGCAGCGCCGCTCGGGCGCTGGCCGCAGCGGCATCACCCTGGCCGCCGTAGGCCCGGTCCTTGACGAGCTCGAGGTAGTCGTCGCAGAAGGTCCAGAAGAAGGTCTCCGTCACCTCCAGGGATCGGGTGTAGTCCCACGCCTCGAACCCGGCCGTCGCCTTGTCGACCACGTCGGCGAGCGCCGCCAGCATGGCGGTGTCGAGCGGGTTGGTGATGGCGTCGGCCAGCTGCCCCGGCACCTCGCCGGAGGACAGCGCGAACCTGCTCGCGTTGAGCACCTTGATGGCGAGGCGCCGACCGACCTTCATCTGGCCGGTGTCGTATGCCGCGTCGGTGCCGAGGCGCCCGGACGCCGCCCAGTAGCGCACGGCGTCGGCGCTGTTCTCCTTGACGACGTCCTCTGGGGTGACCACGTTGCCCTTGGACTTGCTCATCTTCTTGCGCTCGGGGTCGAGGATCCAGCCGCTGATCGCCGCGTCGCTCCACGGCGGGCAACCGTGCTCGTAGTGGGAGCGCACGACCGTCGAGAAGAGCCACGTGCGGATGATGTCGTGCGCCTGCGGCCGCAGGTGCATGGGGAAGACCTTCGCGAAGAGCCCGTCGGGGTCACCCTCGGTGGCGCGCCAGTCACCGGCGATCTGCGGGGTCAGCGACGAGGTGGCCCACGTGTCCATGACGTCGGGGTCGCCGACGAAGCCCGCGGGCGCTCCCCGCTGCGACTCCTCGTAGCCCGCCGGGGCCTGCGCCGCCGGGTCGACGGGCAGCGCGTCCTCGGAAGGTGTCAGCACGCGCTGGTGGTCGACCTCGCCGTGCTCGTCGACGGCATACCAGACGGGGATCGGCACACCGAAGAAGCGCTGCCGTGAGATCAGCCAGTCCCCGTTGAGGCCGCCCACCCAGTTCTCGTAGCGGGAGCGCATGAAGGCGGGATGGAAGTCGATCTCGCGCCCGCGCTCGATGAGCGCGGCGTTGAGCCCGGCGTCTCGGCCGCCGTTGCGGATGTACCACTGGCGGGACGTCACGATCTCGAGCGGCCGCTCGCCCCGCTCGTAGAAGTTGGCCTTGCGCTGCGTCGGGATCGGCTCGCCGTCGAGGTCACCCGACTCGCGCAGCGCGGCGACCACGGCCTCGCGGGCGCCGTGCGCGGTCCGGCCGGCCAGCCCCGCGGCATACAGCTGCTCACCCGGGCCGCCCGCGATCCACTCCGGTGTCTCGGCAGCGACCCGGCCGGTGCGCCCGAGGATCGAGCGGGTGGGCAGCCGCAGCTCGCGCCACCACAGCACGTCGGTGAGGTCGCCGAACGTGCAGCACATGGCGATGCCGGCTCCCTTGTCCATCTCTGCGGCGGGATGGGGCAGGACCGGGATCGGCACGCCGAAGAGCGGCGAGGTGACCGTCGTGCCGAACAGCGGCCGATATCGCTCGTCGTCGGGGTGGGCGACGAGCGCGACGACGGCCGGGATGAGCTCCGGGCGGGTCGTCTCGATGTGGACCGGCTCCCCGGTGGGACGGTGAAAGGCGACCCGGTGGAAGGCCCCGGGGTAGTCGCGCGCCTCGAGCTCGGCCTGCGCGACAGCGGTCTGGAAGGTCACGTCCCAGAGTCCCGGCGCCTCCGCCTGGTAGGCCTCGCCGCGGGCGAGGTTTCGAAGGAAGGCCTGCTGGGCGGTGGCGCGGGCCCGGTCGTCGATGGTCCGGTAGGTGATCGACCAGTCGAGGGAGAAGCCGAGCCGGCGGAAGAGCGACTCGAAGGCCGCCTCGTCCTCGACGGTCAGCTCCTCGCACAGCTCGATGAAGTTCTGCCGGCTGACTGGGAGCTCGTCGGCTGCCCTGGTGGGCCGGGCCGCCCCGCGGACCGGCGGCGTGAAGTGGGGGTCGTAGGGCAGCGCCGCGTCACCGCGCACGCCGTAG
>CALMNV010000333.1 GCA_937873285.1 uncultured Intrasporangium sp.
TGATGCCCAAGACGCTTGCCACCGCCACCGTCGACCGGCTGCTGCACCACGCCCACGTCTGCCAGACCAGCGGCGACAGTGTGCGCCTCACCCAGGCACTCGCCGGCCGAGGGGTGAGCCCGTTGAGCTGAACGCCTCGTCGGGGGTGGTCGCAGCCCCCTTGGGGAAATCCCATGGCCACCACCGGGCAGCTCTCGTGACCGCCAGCGGGCTGGTTTCATGACCGCCACTGGGCAGTTCTCACTGGCCCTTGACAAAAGGGCCTCCAACTGCGTTTCCGCAGTTCAAAGGCCATTTTGCGACTGGTCGGGGTGACAGGATTTGAACCTGCGGCCTCTTCGTCCCGAACGAAGCGCGCTACCAAGCTGCGCCACACCCCGCAAAGCATCAGCCCCCGAGGGGGGCCGCAAACAGAGATGTTAGCGCAGGCCATGGGCATGGCCGAATCGGCCCAGCCGGCGCCCTCATCCCCGCGGCACGAGGGTGAGCAGGGTCGCCTCCGGCCGGCAGGCGAGCCGCACCGGCGCGGTGGGCGCGGTGCCGAGCCCCGCGGAGACCTCCAGCCATGCGGCGTCCTCCGGAGCCGCGGACGACGGGGCGGACCCGGCCCCAGGCCACCACCTCGACACGCCCTTGACCCGGGAGGTGTCGAGGTCGCAGTTGGTGACCAGCGCGCCGTAGCCGGGCACGCACACCTGCCCGCCGTGGGTGTGGCCGGCGATGAGCAGGCGCGCGCCGTCCGCGGCATACGCGTCGAGGACCCGCTGGTAGGGAGCGTGGGTGACCCCGACCAGCAGCGCCGCCCCGTCGCTGGCCGGCCCCCGCACGCGGTCGAGCCGGTCCCGGCCCAGATGCGGGTCGTCGACCCCCAGGAACTCCAGCTCCACGCCGCGGACGGTGAGGCGGTCCCGGCGGTTCGTCAGGTCCCGCCACCCCTGGGCGCGCAGCCCGCGGACCAGCTCCTCGGTCGGGAGCCGCCGGCTGGTGCTGACCGGCTTGGGGGAGGGCCGCCCGAGATATCCGAAGGGGTTCTTCAGCTGCGGCCCGAAGTAGTCGTTCGAGCCCAGCACGAAGACCCCGGGCTTGGCGAGCAGCGGGCCGAAGGCGTCGAGGGCGGCCGGCACCGCGTCGACTCCGGCGATGTTGTCGCCGGTGTTCACCACGAGGTCGGGGTCGAGGTCCGCGAGCGCACGCACCCAGCTCGCCTTGCGGCGCTGACGGGGGAGCAGGTGCAGGTCCGACAGGTGGAGCACCCGCAGCGACGGCGCGCCCGCGGGAAGCACCGGCACCGTGAAGCGGCGCAAGGTGAAGGCGTTGCGCTCGATCAGAGACGCCCAGCCGAGCACCCCCAGCCCGGCGGCACCGAGACCGATCGTCGTGGTGGTGGCGGGATGCATGGGCGACATCCTTGCATCGACGCGGCGCGCGCTCGCCTCGACGGAGCCCCCCGGCGGTGGTCGGGCCGCCTCCGCCACCTGCAACACTGCCCACATGGGCGCCCTCAAGGACCAGCTGCAGGCAGACCTGACCGCCGCCATGCGCGCTCGCGACAGCGTGCGCTCCGGCTCGCTGCGCATGGCCCTCGCCGCCGTCACCACCGAGGAGGTCGCCGGCACGCGGCACCGCGAGCTCACCGACGACGACGTGCTCACGGTGATCGCCCGCGAGGCCAAGAAGCGGAAGGAGGCGGCGACGGCATACCTCGACGCGGACCGCCCGGAGCTGGCCGCCAAGGAGGAGGCGGAGCTCGCGGTCCTCGAGGCCTACCTGCCTCGCCAGCTCTCCGACGACGAGCTCGAGGCCACCGTCCGGGCGGCGGTGCGCGAGTCGGGCGCAGCCGGTATGCCGCAGCTGGGCCTGGCGATGAAGGCCGCGCGGCAGGCGGTCGCCGGCCGCGCAGACGGCGCTCGGGTGGCCGCCCTCGTCAGGGGCATCCTCGCCGGGTCCTAGCCGGTCCTAGCCGGCTCCTAGCCGGAGCGGCCGCGGGAGACGACGATCGACACGAGGCTGCCGCTCGGCGCCCGCCCGGCCGGGATGGTCGCAGCGACCCGCCCGGAGCGGACCGCGGAGCGCATCGTGCCGGCGACGTTCGTCGTGAAGCCCGCAGCCTCGAGGGTGGCGGTCGCCTCGGGCACGGTCATGCCGGTCACCCGTGGCACCGTCGACTCCCCGGCCGAGGCGGTGAACCTCGGAGGCGGCTCGGTGAAGGGCACCGGCGGCGTCCCGGCGAGGGCGCGGTCCATGATGCCCCTCCAGATCGGGGCCGCGATGGCCGCGCCGTGCATCACGGGGTAGAACTGCCCGCCCACGGTGACGTCCTTCATCAGCCGGGTGTTGCCGTCGTCGGGGGTGCCGACCCACACGGAGGTGACGAGGTCGGGGGTGTAGCCGACGAACCACGACTCGTTGTTCCTGTCGGCGGTGCCGGTCTTGCCGGCCGACGGGCGGGCGCCGTTGTCGAGCTGGTTGCGGCGCCCGGACCCGTCGGTCATGTTGTACTCGAGGAACTTGTCGGTGGCGCGCACCACGTCGGGGTCGACGACCTGCTCGCAGGCCGCCTGCGGGAGCGCGACGTCCTTGCCGTTGCGCACGATCCGCGTCACGGCCACGACCGGGCAGCGCTTCCCCTCGGACGCGAGCGTCGAGTAGGCGCCGGCCACGCCCTGCGGCGAGACCTCGGTCGCCCCCAGGATGTAGGCCGGGGCGTAGCTGGGGATCGGCCCGCCGTCAGCCCGGTGCAGCCCCAGCCGCATGACGGTGTCGCGCACCTTGCAGCCACCGAGCTGCTGCGCCAGGGCGACGAAGGCGGTGTTCGTCGAGAGCGCCGTCGCCTGCATCAGGCTGATCTTGCCGCCCTTGAACGGGGTGTCGTTGAGCACCGTCCACTTGCTGCCCGGCCCACACCCCCCGGGGAACTCGCTGGGCAGATAGGTGGCCGGCTTGTCGCCTGCCGCCTTGGCGGTGACGGACGCCGTGGTGGTCATCCCCGCCTCCATGGCGGTCACGAGCGCGAAGGCCTTGCCGGTCGAGCCGAACTGGAAGCCGCCCGACCCGCCGTACTTGGTGTCCAGGGCCCAGTTCACCCCCGTCTTGCCGAGCACCTGCTTGTCGACGGTGTACTGGGTGTTCTGCGCGAAGGCGAGCACCTTGCCGGTGCCCGGCTGGGTGACGTATGCCGCCGAGCCGACCCCGGAGGGGTCGCCGATGGGCACCAGGCGGGTCACCTCCTCCTGCGCGATCCGCTGGACCCGCGGGTCGAGCGTCGTCGTCACGGTGATCCCGCCACGGTGCAGCACCCGGAGGCGCTCCTCCCGGGTCTTGCCCAGCTCCGGCATGCCGGCGATGTAGTTGATGATGAAGTCGCACCAGTACGGATACGGCGACGCGACGCAGGTGCTCTTCGGCTGGGAGACCTTGAGGTCCTGCTTGAGGGTGCGCGCCTTGGCCGCGGTCCACTGCTTGTCGCTGATCCGGCCGAGCTCGCGCATCCGGTCCAGGACGACGTTGCGCCGCGCGACCGCCCGCTCGGGGAAGTTCACCGGGTCGGTCGTGCCCGGGTTCTGGGTGAGCCCGGCCAGCAGAGCCGCCTGAGAGAGGCTCAGCCTCGAGGCCGGGATGCTGAAGTAGTGCTGCGCAGCCGCCTCGACGCCGTAGGCCCGGTCGCCGTAGTAGACGATGTTGAGGTAGCCCTCGAGGATCTGGTCCTTGGTCATCTTCTTCTCGAGGGTGATCGCGTACTTCAGCTCCTTGAGCTTGCGCATGTAGTCCTTGGCCACCGCCGCCTGCGCTGCCGCCTTGTCGCCTGCGCGCAGCGCCGCGTCCTGCAGGGAGACCTTGACGAACTGCTGAGTCAGGGACGAGGCGCCCTGGCTGCCCCCGGAGCGCAGGTTGGAGATGGCCGCCCGCAGCACGCCCTGCAGGTCGACGCCGCCGTGCTCGTAGAAGCGGTGGTCCTCGATCGCGACCTGCGCCGACCGCATGATGGGCGCCACTTTCGACAGCGGCACGATCACGCGGTACTGGTCCTGCGGCGTGGCGATGACGGTCCCGTCGGCCGCGAGGATGCGCGACTGCTGAGCCAGCGGGCTGCTCGTGAACTCGCTCGGCAGCTCGTTGAAGACGTCCACCCCGCTGCGGGCGAGCGCCCCGGTGGCGCCGACGGCAGGCAGGAACAGGCCGGCGAGGAGCAGCCCGAGCACCAGCGCCGAGGCGAGAAAGGCGCCGAGCAGGCTGACGATCCCGCCCAGGGAGGTCGTGCGAGAGGACATGCGCTCAAGGGTAACCGCTCGTCAGCCACGGTCCCGGGAGCCGCCGGGAGCCGCCGGGAGGGCGCCGGGAGGGCGCCGGAAGGCGGCGGCGACGGCGCCTGCGCATCCCAAGGTAAAGGGATGGTCAAGAGCCCTTAAAGGAATGGTGTCTAGTCACCCCACCTGAAGAATGGTCCATCCGGTCTATACCGGAGCCAACTGTCCGACTTCTAGGTTTTGGTCATGGTCCGGTGGGGCCAGGGTAAAACGGCCGGGGGCGGCCATGTGGTGGCACGCCGGCCGCCGGACAGGGTAGGGGGAGCAACAATGAGCATCTCAGCAGTGACAGTGGATCCGTGGGCGGACGAGTGGGCCTCGCAGGCCATGTGCACGGGGCAGGACCCGGACGCACTGTTTGTCCGGGGCAAGGCCCAGCACGACGCCAAGGCCATCTGCAAGACGTGTCCGGTCATGGCCCAGTGCCTTGCGGAGGCGCTGGACAACCGGACCGAGTTCGGCGTCTGGGGGGGAATGACGGAGCGTGAGCGGCGGGCTCTGCTGCGCAAGCGGCCGGACATCACGTCGTGGAAGTTCGCGCTTCGGGAGGGAATGGCCGCCTCGGCTCGCAAGGGCTGAGCGGCTGGGAGCGGGCGGGGGTGGTGGCTGCGGCCGCCGCCCCCGCTGCCGTGTCCGGCCCAGCCGTGTCCGGCCCAGCCGTGTCCGGCCCAGCCGTGTCAGGACCCGGCGAGCAGGCTGCCGACCTGCCGCAGGCCGTCGAGGTCGTGCACGTCCCGGGACAGCGCCGCCACCTGCACGACGGGAATCGTCGGGTGGCCCCGGCAGAAGCGCTCGGCCAGCTCCCGCTCCCGCTCCACGGTGCGCACGAGCGCGGCGTGCAGGCGAAGCAGTGCGGCCGCGTTCGTCGCAGACCGAGGGCCGCCGTTGTCCTCCAGCGACTCCGCCACGGACAGCGCCCGGGCGGGCGTGAGGCCCGCGGTGGCGATGCGGCCCATGCGGTTGACGACGAGCCCGGCGAGCGGCATACCGTCCGCCTCCAGCCGGTCGACGAAGAACGACGCCTCCCGCAGGGCGTCCCGCTCGGGCGTCGCGACGACGAGGAAGGCGGTCCCCTCCTCGGAGAGCAGGCGGTAGGTCTGGTCCGCGCGCTCTCGGAACCCGCCGAACATGGTGTCGAGCGCGTTGACGAACGTCTGCACGTCGTGCAGGAACGGGCCGCCGAGGACCTTGGCCATGGTCCCGCTCACCGCCTGGACACCCAGCCCGAAGACCTTCAGGCCCGCCCGGCCGCCGGCCCTGGCCGGTGCCGCGAGCAGCCGGACGAAACGGCCGTCGAGAAAGGACCCCAGGCGGGCCGGGGCGTCGAGGAAGTCGAGCGCCGACCGGGACGGCGGGGTGTCGACGACGACGAGGTCCCAGTCGGTGGCCGACGCGCGCAGCTGGCCCAGCTTCTCCATGGCCATGTACTCCTGCGTCCCGGCGAACGACGAGGAGACCGCCTGGTAGAAGGGGTTCGCGAGGATCTGGCGCGCCTTCTCGGGCTCGGCATGGGCGAGAACGACCTCGTCGAAGGTCCGCTTCATGTCGAGCATCATCGCGTCGAGCGAGCCGCCGGCCGACCCGTCCACCCCGGTCACCGGGCGGGGCGTGTTGTCCAGCTCGGTGAGACCGAGGGACTGTGCGAGGCGCCGCGCCGGGTCGATGGTCAGCACGACGACCTTGCGGCCCGCCTCGGCGGCACGCAGCCCGAGCGCTGCGGCGGTGGTGGTCTTGCCCACGCCGCCGGCGCCGCAGCAGACGAT
>CALMNV010000334.1 GCA_937873285.1 uncultured Intrasporangium sp.
AGGAACGGCGAGTGGCTCGACTCCTGGGATCCCGAGAACGAGGCCACGTGGGACAAGCGCCTGGCGTGGAAGACCCTCTGGATCACGACCTTCAGCCTCACCCTGGGCTTCGTCGCGTGGTATCTGCCGAGCGCCGTCGTGCCCAAGCTCAACGCGCTCGGCTACTCGTTCACGAAGTCCGAGCTCTACTGGCTCGCCTCGATCCCCGGCCTCGCGGCGGGTCTGCTGCGCATCTTCTGGATGATCCTGCCGCCCATCCTCGGCACGCGAAAGCTGGTCACCTTCACCACCCTCCTGCTCATCGCACCGATCCTCGGCTGGGGCGTGCGGGTGCAGGCCCCCACCGCACCCTTCTGGGAGCTGGCGGTCCTGGCGTTCCTCGCCGGCATCGGCGGTGGCGCCTTCTCGGGCTTCATGCCCTCGACGTCGTACTTCTTCCCCCGGCGGATGCAGGGCACGGCGCTGGGCCTGCAGGCCGGCATCGGCAACTTCGGCGTCTCGCTGGTGCAGCTGCTCACCCCGTGGCTCATCGGCTTCGGCATGGTGGGCTTCCTCGGGGGGTCGCAGCAGATGAAGGTCACCGGCAGGCCGCCGACGCAGGTGTGGTACCAGAACGCAGCCTTCGTCTGGATCCCGCTGCTGCTCATCGTCGCCGGCTTCGCCTGGACGATGCTGAAGTCGGTGTCGCTCAAGGTGAACATCCGCCAGCAGTTCGACATCTTCAGCAACCAGGACACCTGGTGGATGACGTTGGTCTACATCATGACCTTCGGCACCTTCTCCGGTCTCGCCGCCCAGTTCGGCCTGCTCATGACCAACCTGTACGGCGCCGGCAACGCCGACATCGTCTCCGGCGCCGGCGCGGCCGCCCGAGTGCTCGTCGCCGGCTACAGCGTGCCCGACCCGGTCGCCTACGTCTTCCTCGGCCCACTCGTCGGCGCCGGCGCGCGGGTGCTCTTCTCGCCGCTCACCGACCGCACGGGCGGGGCCCGGTGGTCTCTCGTCTCCGGGATCGGGCTCATCGCCTCGATCGCGTTCACCGTGAGCGGCCTGGTGCCCGACACCTCGTCGGCCGCGGCTCTGCAGGGCGGCTTCAGCCGGTTCCTCTGGGGGATGCTGGCGATCTTCCTCTTCTCCGGGATCGGCAACGCCTCGACCTTCAAGCAGATGCCCATGATCTTCGAGCGGCGCCAGGCCGGCGGGGTCATCGGCTGGACCGCTGCCATCGCCGCCTTCGGTCCCTTCCTCTTCGGGGTCGGCCTGACGATCATGTCGCCGACGACGTTCTACCTCATCGGCATCGCCTGGGCGGTCATGTGCACCGCCATCGTCTGGCTGCGCTACGCCCGCCCTGGGGCTCCCAAGCCCAGCTGAGCGGCATACGCCGGCTCCTGCACCCCCGCGGGCTGTGCGCGCAGCCGCGGGTCGCGGCGCTTGGCGGGCGCCACCTCGCCGTGTGACGCTCGCGGCACATCCAGCAGCGCACCGGCTCCGTGTCGTAGGTTGCCAACGGCAGTGCCCAGCCGCCACGACCCGCCGACGTCAGAAGGAGCCGCCGTGCAGATCGGTGTCCCGCGCGAGACCCGCGCCCGTGAGACGCGCGTCGCCGCAACCCCCAAGACCGTCGGCCAGCTCCTCGCGCTCGGCCACGAGGTCGTCGTCGAGAGCGGCGCGGGAGCGGCCGCGAGCTTCGCCGACGAGGCGTATGCCGCCGCCGGAGCCCGGGTGGTCGACGGCAGCATCGCCTGGCGTGCCGACATCGTGCTCCGGGTCAACGCCCCGACGCCCGAGGAGGTGTCCCGGCTGCGCCCCGGCGCCGTTCTCGTCAGCCTCCTCAGCCCCGCGCTCAGCCCGGGCCTGCTCGAGCAGCTGCGCGCCGCGGGGGTGACGGCCCTCGCCATGGACGCAGTCCCCCGGATCAGCCGCGCGCAGTCCCTCGACGTGCTGTCCTCCATGGCCAACATCGCCGGCTACCGCGCCGTCATCGAGGCGGCGCACGAGTTCGGCTCGTTCTTCACCGGGCAGGTGACCGCCGCCGGCAAGGTGCCGCCGGCCAAGGTGCTCGTCATCGGGGCCGGTGTCGCCGGGCTGGCGGCCATCGGCACCGCCGGCAGCCTCGGAGCCGTGGTCCGGGCCTTCGACGCCCGGCCGGAGGTGGCCGAGCAGGTCCGCTCGATGGGTGCCGAGTTCCTCGCCGTGGAGCTCGCGGACGAGGGGCCGAGCGCCGACGGCTACGCCCGCGAGATGGGCGAGGACTTCAACCGCCGGGCCGCGCAGCTGTATGCCGAGCAGGCCAGGGACGTCGACATCATCATCACGACGGCGCTCATCCCCGGCAAGCCGGCCCCGCGCCTGATCACCGCGGACATGGTCGCCTCGATGCGGCCGGGCAGCGTGCTCGTCGACCTCGCGGCTGCCAACGGCGGCAACATCGAGGGCTCGGTGCCCGACGAGCTGGTCGTCACGGCGAGCGGCGTGAAGATCATCGGCTACACCGACCTCGCCGCGAGGCTGCCGACGCAGGCCAGCCAGCTCTACGCCACCAACCTCGTCAACCTCATGAAGCTGCTGACCCCCGGCAAGGACGGCAGGGTCGTGCTCGACCTCGACGACGTGGTGCAGCGCGGCATGACGGTGGTCCGGGACGCTGAGCTGCTGTGGCCGCCGCCGCCGATCTCGGTCTCCGCGGCGCCGGCGCCGGTCGCCGCGCCGCCCGCCCCCGTGAAGGAGCCCCGGCGACCGCCGGACCCGCGCCGGCGCTACGCGCTGCTCGCGGTCGCGGCGGCGGCCTTCGCTGCGGTCGCGGCGGTGTCTCCGCCGGCGTTCCTCGGGCACTTCACCGTGTTCGCGCTCGCCGTCGTCGTCGGCTACTACGTCATCGGGCACGTCCACCACGCGCTGCACACGCCGCTCATGTCGGTGACCAACGCGATCAGCGGGATCATCGTCGTCGGCGCCCTGCTCCAGCTGGGCTCCGGGCGGCTCGGCTCCAGCCCGGCGGTCACCGTGGTCGCCTTCGTCGCCACCCTCGTGGCGAGCATCAACATCTTCGGTGGCTTCCTCGTCACCCGCCGCATGCTGACGATGTTCCGGAAGGGCTGAGCGATGACCCTGTCCCTCATCCAGGCGGCATACCTCGTCGCCGCCCTGCTCTTCATCGCCAGCCTTGCGGGCCTGTCCATGCACGAGACGGCCCGCGAGGGCAACGTGCTCGGCATGGTCGGCATGGCGGTCGCCCTCGTCGGGACCTTGTGGCTGGCCGGGCAGCGGGCCGACTGGCTCACCTGGCTGGCCATCGCCGTCGCCGTCTCGGTCGGGGGCGGCATCGGCGTGCGGCGGGCCCGCCAGGTGCAGATGACCGGCATGCCGGAGCTCATCGCGATGCTGCACAGCTTCGTCGGGCTCGCCGCGGTGCTCGTCGGCTACAACTCGTTCCTCTCGGGCTTGTCGGATGCGGTGCACGGCGTCGAGGTGTTCCTCGGCGTCTTCATCGGCGCGGTGACGCTGACCGGGTCGGTCGTCGCCTTCCTCAAGCTCTCGGCGCGAATCTCCTCCCGGCCGCTGATGCTGCCCGCCCGGCACTGGCTCAACCTGTTGGCCCTGCTCGTCTCGGCCGGGCTGCTCGTGTGGTTCGTCGGTGGCCGGTCCATCGTGCCGCTGATGCTGATGACCGTCGTCGCGCTGCTCTTCGGGTGGCATCTCGTCGCCTCGATCGGCGGCGGGGACATGCCGGTCGTCGTGTCGATGCTCAACTCCTACTCCGGCTGGGCGGCCGCGGCGGCCGGCTTCATGCTGGGCAACGACCTGCTCATCATCACCGGCGCGCTCGTCGGCTCCTCCGGTGCCTACCTGTCCTACATCATGTGCCGCGCGATGAACCGCTCCTTCGTCTCGGTCATCGCCGGCGGCTTCGGGTCCGACGGCGCCGTGCGCGGTGGTGAGCTCGACTACGGCGAGCACCGCGAGACGAGCGCCGAGGAGGTCGCCTCCCTGGTGACCTCGGCCGCGTCGGTCGTGATCACGCCGGGCTACGGCATGGCTGTGGCGCAGGCGCAGTACCCGGTCGCCGAGCTCACCGCCAAGCTGCGCGAGCGGGGGGTGGCGGTGCGCTTCGGCATCCACCCGGTCGCCGGCCGGCTGCCTGGGCACATGAACGTGCTGCTCGCGGAGGCCCGGGTGCCCTACGACATCGTCCTGGAGATGGACGAGATCAACGACGACCTCGCCGACACCGACGTCGTGCTGGTCATCGGTGCCAACGACACGGTCAACCCGGCCGCGACCGAGGACCCGAGCAGTCCCATCGCCGGCATGCCGGTGCTCAAGGTGTGGGAGGCCGGGCACGTCGTGGTGTTCAAGCGGTCGATGAACACCGGCTACGCCGGGGTGCAGAACCCGCTGTTCTTCCGGGAGAACAGCCAGATGCTGTTCGGCGACGCCCGGGAACGGGTGGAGGACATCCTGCGCGCGCTGTGACCCGTCGGCCCGCGGTCCTGTCCTCCGCCGGTGAACCGGCCTACCGTGGGTGCGTGCACGAACACCGACCAGCGCAGCCGGAGGTCTCGTCCCGGGAGTCCGTGGCGTGACCGTGCTGCCCGACGAGCGGGCCCCCGGCGGCTTCGAGCACGAGGCCCTGTTCTACCGGGGAGACGAGGACTTCCTCGCCGGCGTCGTGCCGTTCGTCCGCGACGGCCTGGACCGCGACGAGGCGGTGCTGGTGGCCGAGCCCCGGGCCCGGCTGGCCCTGCTGCGCGACGCCCTCGGCGACGACGCCGACCCGGTGAGGTTCCTCGAGATGGAGGAGATCGGCGGCAACCCGGCCCGGATCATCGGGGCGTGGGCGGCCGCGCTCGAGGAGCAGACCGCCGCCGGCCGGACCCTGCGCGGCGTCGGCGAGCCCGCCTGGCACGGCCGGCGCGCCGCCGAGCTGGTCGAGTGCCAGCTGCACGAGCTGCTGCTCAACCGCGCCTTCGACGACGGCCCGGCGTGGCGGCTGCTCTGCCCCTACGACGAGCGGCACCTCCCCCGGTCGGTGTGCCACGGCGCCCTGGAGGCGCATCCGGTCCGGTCCACGTCGGCCGAACGCCGGCGGAGCGGCCACTACCTCCCGGACGGTGACGCCGTCGCCTTCGCCGCAGCGCTCCCCCGGCCGCGGGACGCGGTCCTGCGCGGCGTCTACCGCGCCAGGGACATCCCGGCCACGCGCCGCACCGTCGCCCAGTACGCGCGGACGTGCGGGCTCGACGAGGAGCAGGTGGAGATCCTCGAACTGGCCGCGTCGGAGCTGGCGACCAACAGCATCCGGTACGGCGGCGGCAGCGGCACCGTCGCCATGTGGGTGGAGGACGGCGCCGCCGTCGTCGAGTTCAGCGACGACGGGCGGGTCACCGACCCGTTGACCGGCCGCCTCACCCCGACGCTCGAGCAGGAGGGCGGGCGCGGCCTGTTCCTCGTGCACCAGTTGTGCGACCTGGTGCAGGTCCGGTCCTCCGAGCAGGGCACGACCGTGCGCATCTTCACCTGGCTGTAGGCGGCCGGCGACGGCGCCGGGCGCCCCCGGTTGCGCGGGGAACCGCCGACACCGACGGTTGCGGACGTGGATCCCTTCCGTGGGCTCGGGATGCCCCGCATCCCCGGCCTCTCCGAGCTGCTGTCGCTGCTGCAGACGCAGACCGAGGCGCTGGCCCAGCTCCCCCGCACCCTGAGCGACCTCAACGGGACGGTCCGCGAGCTCACCCAGGCGACGACGATGGCGCGGGAGACCATCGAGTCGGCCCAGCGGATCGCCGAGCGCCTCGAGGACCTCGTCGAGGAACTGGAGGAGCCCGTGCGGGCCCTGCGGCCCGGGCTCGAGCGGGTCGGCAAGGTCCTCGACGACCCGGCCGTCGACACGGTGCCCGACACCCTGCGGCGCATCCACGAGGACCTCATGCCGCTCATCCACGGTCTCCGGCAGGCCCAGACGCGGGTCGGCTCGGTCACCGGCCTGCTGCGCCGCCGTCCCCGGGACGAGACGGACGACGATTACGGCCCCGTCTGACCGCCGTGCTCCCCCGCCGACCGGTCGCC
>CALMNV010000335.1 GCA_937873285.1 uncultured Intrasporangium sp.
ACTTCCAGAATACATCCACTCGGGGGCCCAGCACCCGCAGTTCGGCAAGGTGCTCTCCAGCCTGATCACCGAAAGCCAGGGCCAGCGGATTGCGGACGCGCTCGCCGCGCTGTCTGATATCCCAACGGTCGTGTCGTGATCATTTGCTCGTGCAATTCCCTCAGTGACAGCCAAGTGCGGGCGGCAGCTGATCAATACGGCGCCCTGCGCGTGACGCAGGTGCATTCCTCGCTCGGGTGCCGGCCAAGGTGCGGCGGTTGCTTTGCTACGATACGGGCCGTGCTCGAGAACAAGCTGCTGACCGAGCTGGGCGGTGTCTTCAAGCGGGCGCGGCGCGTGTGGGGGCTGCCGGGCAATCCGTGCGACGACGTCGAGCCGGGCGTAGACCTCGTCGGTGCAGCCCTGCAGCGTTGCCAGGCCGGCCGCCGTGGCGACCGGGTTGCCGGACAGCGTTCCGGCCTGATAGACGGGCCCGAGCGGGGCGAGGAGCGCCATGACGTCGGCCCGGCCACCGAAGGCGGCGACCGGGAACCCGCCGCCCATGACCTTGCCGAAGGTGAACAGGTCGGCCGCCCCGCCGGCATACGGCCCCTCGAGGCCGTAGAAGCCCGCCCGGGAGCAGCGGAAGCCGGTCATGACCTCGTCGGAGACGAGCAACGCGCCGTGCTCGCGGGTGATCCGGCGCAGCCCCTCGGTGAAGCCGGGCCCCGGCGGCACGACTCCCATGTTGCCCGGGGCCGCCTCGGTGATGACCGCGGCGATCTCCTCACCGTGCACGACGAACGCTGCCTCGACCGCGGCGAGGTCGTTGTACGGCAGCACGATCGTCTCGCCTGCACTGGACGCCGGCACCCCCGCCGAGTCGGGCAGGGCGAACGTGGCGACCCCCGACCCTGCCGCGGCGAGCAGGGCGTCGACGTGCCCGTGGTAGCAGCCGGCGAACTTCACCACCTTGGAGCGGCCGGTGAAGCCGCGCGCGAGCCGGATCGCCGACATCGTCGCCTCGGTGCCGGAGTTGACGAGCCGCACCTGGTCCACGGGCTCCACCCGGGAGACGATCTCCTCCGCGAGCCGCACCTCGTTCTCGGACGGCGTGCCGAAGGAGAAGCCGCGCCCGGCCGCCTCGGCGACGGCCGCCAGCACGGTGGGGGCGGCGTGGCCGAGGATCATCGGCCCCCAGGAGCAGATGAGGTCGACGTAGCGGTTGCCGTCGACATCGGTCAGCCACGGCCCCGCCGCGGATGCCACGAAGCGTGGCGAGCCGCCCACCCCGCGGAAGGCCCGGACCGGCGAGTTGACGCCGCCCGGGATGACCCGCATCGCCCGCTCGAGAAGCGCCTCCGAGGTGTGCGTGGTCGAGGCAAGGGCGTCGGTGGGAGCGATGGGCATCGAGCACATGCGCACCATTGTCGCGCAGGAAGGCGGTGCCCTCGGGCGGACGGGGCTGCGACCGGCCCGGCGCTGCTCGCTCGGTGCTCGTCGCGCAGCGCGTCAGCGGTCGGTCGTGCCGCGCCCGTCGAGATGGGCGGAGACTCGGGCCATGGCCTGCCCCATCGCGCGGAACTGCTCGGGGGACAGGATGTCGACGAAGTCGTCGCGCACGCTCCTCACGTGCACCCGCGCGAAGTCGGTGACCGCCGCCAGGCCAGCGTCGGTGAGCCGCAGCCGCACCCCGCGCCGGTCCTCGGCGCACTGCTCACGGGTGACCCAGCCTCGCTCCTCGAGGCGCTTGGCGGTGTGTGTGAGGCGGCTGCGGGACTGCACGACGAACACGGCCAGCTCCGACATCCGCAGCCGCGCACCGGGTGCCTCCGAGAGCATGGAGAGGATCTCGTACTCGCTCAGCTGCAGGCCCACCTCACGCAGCGCGTCGTCCAGCGCCCGCTCCAGCAGCCGCGTCCCACGCAGCACGGCACGCCACGATGCCTGCTCCGCCTCGCTCAGCCAGCGGACCTCGTGACGCCGCGAGCCCGCGGCCACCGCCTCCTCCGCCGTCACGACCTCTCCCGCTCGCTCAGTTCAGCCACTGCGCCGCATCGAGAGCGTAGTACGTCAGGACGACCCGGGCGCCCGCCCGCCGGATCGACAGCAGCGACTCCAGCGCCGCGGCCCGGCGGTCGACCCAGCCGTGTGCGGCCGCCGCCTCGATCATCGCGTACTCCCCCGACACCTGGTATGCCGCCACCGGCACCGTGACGCGCGCGGCCGCTGCCGCCACGACGTCGAGATAGGACATCGCCGGCTTGACCATGACGATGTCCGCACCCTCGGCCACGTCGAGGTCGACCTCGCGCAGCGACTCGAGCAGGTTGGCCGGGTCCTGCTGGTAGGTGCGCCGGTCGCCCTGCAGGCTGGACTGGACCGCCTCGCGGAACGGGCCGTAGAAGGCGGAGGCGTACTTCGCGGCATACGCGAGGATGATGGTGTCCTCGAAGCCGGCCGCGTCGAGCGCCGAGCGGATCGCGCCCACCTGTCCGTCCATCATCCCCGAGGGGGCGACGACGTGCGCGCCGGCGCGGGCCTGCGCCAACGCCATCTCGTTGTAGACCTCCAGCGTCGCGTCGTTGTCCACCCGCCCGCGCGCGTCGAGCACGCCACAGTGCCCGTGGTCGGTGAACTCGTCGAGGCACGTGTCGGCCATGACGAGCACGTCGTCGCCCACCTCGTCGCGGACCCGGCCGAGCGCGACGTTGAGGATCCCGTCACGGCTGCAGGCACCCGAGCCGATCGCGTCCTTGCGCTCCGGCACCCCGAACAGCATGACCCCCCCGATCCCGGCTGCGACGGCGCGACGGGCCACGTCGACGAGCGAGTCGAGGGTGTGCTGCACGACGCCGGGCATGCTCCCGATCGGCCGGGGGGAGCTCGCGCCCTCGGCGACGAAGACCGGCAGGACCAGCTGGGCCGGGTCGAGCCGGGTCTGGGCGACGAGGCGACGCAGCACCGGGGTCTGGCGCAACCGGCGGGGCCGCTCGATCATCGGCTCCTCCCGCTCATCGAGCCCGTCGCCTGGAGGTCGGGCGCTTGTCGCTGGGTCGCTGCACGGCCTGGTCGGCCTCCCGGGCGGCCAGGGCAAGGCCTAGCCCGTGACCGGCCAGCGCGTCGACGAGACGCAGCGCGGAGGCCTCGGGGGCGAGCACGTCGACCCGCAGGCCGTGCTCCTGCGCGGTCTTGGCCGTCGCCGGGCCGATGCACGCCACGACGGTCGCCGGGTGCGGCTTGCCGGCGATGCCGACGAGGTTGCGCACCGTCGAGCTCGACGTGAACAGCACCGCGTCGTAGCCGCCCCCCTTGATCGCGTCGCGGATGCTCGCCGCGGGCGGCGCCGCCCGCACCGTGCGGTATGCCGTGACGTCGTCGACCTCCCAGCCCATCTCCCGCAGCCCGGCGACGAGGGTGTCGGTGGCGATGTCGGCGCGGGGCAGCAGCACCCGGTTGATCGGGTCGAGCACCTCGTCGAACTCCGGCCAGTCCGCCAGCAGCCCCGCCGCCGACTGCTCGCCGGACGGCACGAGGTCGGGGTTGATGCCCCAGTCACGCAGGGCCGTCGCGGTCACGCCGCCCACGGCTGCGACCTTGAGGCCGGCGAAGGCACGGGCGTCGAGCCCGAGCTGCTCGAAGCGCTCACGCACCGCCCGCACCGCGTTGAGCGAGGTGAACCCGACCCACTCGTAGCGGCCGGTCACGAGCCCCTTGATCGCCCGCTCCATCTGCTGCGGGGTCCGCGGCGGCTCGACGGCGATGGTCGGCACGACCTCGGCGACGGCGCCGAACGCCGCGAGCCGGTCCACCATGGGCCCGGCCTGGGCCTGGGTGCGGGGGACGAGGACCCGCCAGCCGAACAGCGGCTTGTTCTCGTACCAGGAGAACTCCTCGCGCATCGCGACGTTGGGCGACACGACGACGACCGTGGGGCGGATGGGCTCCTCGCCCTCGAGGGCGTCCGCCGCGTCGCCCAGCGCCGTGGTCACCGAGCGCTGCGCCACCGTCGTGCCCTGCTCGACGAGGACCACCTGCTCGTCGCGGGGGCGTCCCGCCTGCAGGAGTCCGGTCAGAGCGCGGCGGATCTGCTCCGGCGCCCCGGTGATCACGATGCTGCCCTCGAGGTCGGCGTAGCGGGCCCAGTCCCGGCCGCGGGAGTCGCTGCTCACCGCCGAGATCGACGTGACCTGCTTGGAGGTCAGGGGCACGCCGGCATACGTCGGCACGGCGGTGACGGTGGGCACGCCGGGCACGACGTCGACGCTGAGACCCGCC
Source organism: uncultured Intrasporangium sp. (assembly GCA_937873285.1). Classification (GTDB taxonomy): domain Bacteria; phylum Actinomycetota; class Actinomycetes; order Actinomycetales; family Dermatophilaceae; genus CALMNV01. The sequence continues at coordinate 4,258 of CALMNV010000335.1, forward strand.
TTGCGACAGGCCCGGACCTCCTCGACGAGCCCGTTGAAGGTGGCGGGGTCGCCGTCCATGAGGCGCACGAGCAGGCCGCCCTCAGCCAGCGCCGCCGCCGCGCGGACGACCACCTTGGCGCGCATCGCATGGGTCAGCTCCTGGCCCTGCTCGCCCTGGCCGGCGTCGACGATCTGCACGTCGGGCCGGGCATGGCGCAGCACGTCGTCGTCGCGCGCGATGCGGTCGAGGACGACGACGTCGGCCGCCGCGAGCAGGTCCCGTCCGCGCAGGGTGAGCAGCCCCGGGTCGCCCGGGCCGGAGCCGACGAAGGCGACCCGGACCGGGGACTGCGGGACCGATGGGCTGTGCACCGTCTGCTCTGACGGTTGACGCGGACGAGTCACGAGACTGGCTCCGAAGGTTGCGTGGCGGTCGGGGAGGACGCCTCGAGCCCGGCTGCGCCGTCGTCGAGGAGGATCTGGGCGAGCTGGGCCCCCAGGGCCCGGGGGTCGGCGAGGGGGCCGACGAGGGAGCGCCGGAGCGCCACCTCGCCGTCGGCGGTGCCGGCGAAGGCGCGCAGGAACAGCTCCAGCCCGTCCTCACCGTCGACGATCTCGGCGAGCGCGCCGACCGGAGCGGTGCAGCCTGCCTCGAGGGTGGCCAGCAGGGAGCGCTCGGCCTCGACGCAGACCCTCGTGTCCGGGTCGTCCAGGGCCGCGAGGGCGGCTCGGACTTCGGGCCGGTCACCCCGGCACTCCACCGCCAGCGCACCCTGTCCCGGGGCGGGAAGGACCTGGATCGGGTCGAGGACCTCCGTCACGACGTCGAGGCGGCCCAGGCGGGCCAGGCCCGCTCGGGCGAGGACCACGGCGTCGAGCAGGCCCGAGGCGACGTAGCCGACGCGGGTGTCGACGTTGCCGCGGATCGGCCGGACGTCGAGTCCCAGGCCCAGCGCCGCGAGCTGAGCGGTCCGCCGCGGGGACCCGGTGCCGACCACGGCGCCGGGCCGCAGCTGCCCGAGCGTGAGGCCGTCGCGGGCGACCAGCGCATCGCGGCTGTCCTCCCGGGGCGGCACCGCCGCCACGACGAGGGCGGGGTCCGGCGCGGTGGGCAGGTCCTTCAGGGAGTGCACGGCGAGGTCGACCCGGCCGCTGTGCAAGGCGGCCCGCAAGGCCGACACGAAGACCCCGGTGCCGCCGATCTGCGTCAGCGGCGCGTCCGACAGGTCACCCTCGGTCGTGATCTCGACGAGCTCGACGCGGTGTCCGAGGCGGCGGAGCCGCTCGGCGACGTGCGTCGACTGGGTCCGCGCGAGCACCGAACGGCGCGTTCCGAGGCGCAGCGCGGTCACGAGACCACCCGCCTCGGCGGGGTGGCGACGTTGGCCACGTCGTCGGCCTCGAGGTCGAACAGCTCGCGCAGCACGGCGGCGTAGTCGGGGCCCGACCCGTCGGTCGCGAACTCCTTCACCCGGCGGGTCGGGGTGTGCAGCAGCTTCTCGACGATGCGGTGCACCGCGAGGGCGACCTCGGCGCGGGACTGCTCGTCGAGCGCCGGGAGCCGCTGGTCGAGCCGGTCCATCTCGGCGGCGACGACCTGGGCCGCCCGGGCGCGCAGCGCCGCCACCGTGGGGGCCACCGACTGCTCCATCCGGCGCTCCACGTATGCCGCCACCTCCGCTGACAGCAGGTCGTGCACCTTGGAGACCTGCCGCGCGTCCGCGCGCCCCTCGAGGAGGTGTCCGAGCGCTTCGAGGTCGAGCACCGAGGTGGTCGGCACGGGCAGGGCCCACTCCGACTGGGGCTGCACGTCGCGCGGCAGGACCAGGTCGACCACGACCTGGGGGCGCCCGGCCCGGGCAGCGGCGCTGAGCGCGAGGTCGGCGCCCGTGATGACGTGCCCCAGCGCGCCGGTGCAGGCGAGCACGAGGTCGCTCTCGGCCAGCACGTCGGGCAGCTGCGCCCAGGGCCGGGCGGTGCCGTGGGTGGCCGCCGCCAGCCGCGTCGCGCGCTCCGACGTGCGGTTGACGATGGTGAGGCCGCCGACGCCCGCCCGGGCCGCGCTGGCCGCAGCCAGCCCGCTCATGCCCCCGGCGCCGACCACGCTGACCCGCAGGCTCTCGAGCGGCCCGAGCAGCTGGGACGCCCGCTCCAGCGCGATCTGCACGAGGGAGACGCTGTGGGCGTCGATGTCGGTCTCGGAGTGCGCCCGCTTGCCCACCCGCAGCGCCTGCTGCAGCAGGGAGTTCAGCGAGTGCCCGACCCGGCCGTGCGCCTGGGCGACAGCCAGGGCGTCACGCATCTGGGCGAGGATCTGCGTCTCACCGACCGCCATGGAGTCGAGGCCGCACGCCACCCTGAAGGCGTGCGCGACGGCGCTGTCGTCGTAGCGCACGTAGAGGTGGTCGGTCAGGTCCCGGGCCGACTGGCCGGCGGCCTGTGCCAGCGCCTCCCCCACCGCGGCGACGCCGGGGTGGAAGCCCGACACCTCGGCATACACCTCGAGCCGGTTGCAGGTGGAGAGCACGACGACCTCGGACGCGGCCGCCGAGGCGAGGACCGACGAGGCGATGGCGTCGGCGCAGCCGACCGACCCGGACAGCTCCTCGATGACCGCCAGAGGTGCCGTGTGGTGCGACAGCCCGAGCACGAGCAGGCTCACCGGGCCACCGCCCCGGAGAGCGGGGCGGCATACGTCCGGCGCTGCGCGTGAAAGGCGAGGATCTGGAGCTCGGTGGACAGGTCCACGCGCCGCACGTCGACCGCTGCCGGGACGGCGATGCTCGCCGGGGCGAAGTTGAGGATGGACCTCACCCCAGCGGCGGCGAGGGCCTCGCCCACGGCCTGGGCGGCGGCGGCGGGTGTGGCGATGACGCCGATGGCGATGCGGTCGGACCGGACGCGCGCGGGCAGCTCGGCGAACGGCCGGATCACCACCCCGCCGACCTGCTCCCCCACGAGGCCGGGGTCGTCGTCGAAGAGGGCGACGACGCGAAAGCCCTTCGTGGCGAAGCCGGGGTAGGACGCGAGTGCGTGCCCGAGGTTGCCCATGCCCACGACCGCCACCGGCCAGTCACGGGTGAGGCCGAGGACGCGAGAGATCTCGACGGCCAGTGTCTCGACCTCGTAGCCGACGCCCCGCACCCCGTAGCTGCCGAGCCGGCTGAGGTCCTTGCGCAGCTGGGCAGACCGGACGCCGACGGCGCTCGCGAGCTCCGCGGACGAGACGCAGGACACGCCGCGCTCGGCGAGCCGGGACAGGGTCCGGAGGTACTCAGGCAGCCGCGCGACAGTGGCGTCGGACACGTCGCGACGCGAGATGGGGTCGGCGGACACGCTCGTTCACCGGCTCCTTTCACAAGGGCGCTGGCAGGCAGCGCGGAGCACTGGGACCTGATCAGGCTAGACGTTTGTGAAGCGATGCACAAAGTGGCGGAGGGCTCCCATCCCCTGGTCGGGGTCGCTCAGCGCAACGACGCGCGCAGCCGCTCCTCGTCCACTCGCCAGAAGCCGTGGACCTGCCCGTCGACGAAGATGACCGGGATCTCGTCGGCGTATCGCCCGAGCAGGTCGGGGTCGCCGTCGATGGAGCGCTCCTCCCAGCCGACCCCGAGCTCGGCGGCGACCCGCTCGACCACCCCGCGGGCCTCCTCGCACAGGTGGCAGCCGATCCTGCCCAGCAGCAGGATGCGGGCCGGAGCCGCGGGAGTGTCAGCCACGCAGCGACCTTCCTAGACGAAGATCGAGGAGCGCTGCATGAGCAGGCTGTAGAGCGTCTGCTGGATCGTCTCGCGGACCTGGTCGGTGAGGTCGAAGACCACCATGGGGTCGTCAGCGGCCTCGGCGCCGAAGTCGGTGGTCTGGATGGGAGGCCCGAACTCGATGAGCCACTTGCTCGGCAGCGGGAGAAGCCCGAGCGGCCCCAGCAGCGGGAAGGTCGGCGTGATCGGGGCATAGGGCAGCCCGAGTAGACGCGCCACGGTGGGCAGGTTGCCGAGGATCGGGTAGATCTCCTCGGCACCGACGATCGAGCAGGGGACGATCGGGACCCCGGTGCGCACCGCCGCCGAGACGAAGCCGCCGCGCCCGAAGCGTTGCAGCTTGTAGCGCTCGCTGAAGGGCTTGCCGACTCCCTTGAACCCCTCGGGCCACACGCCGACGAGGGCTCCGCTGCGCAGCAGCCGCTCCGCGTCGGAGTTGGCCGCGAGGGTGGTGCCCGACCGACGGGCCATGGCACCGAGGAAGGGTGTGCGGAAGACGAGGTCCGCGCCGAGCATCCGCAGGTGGCGGTGCTGCGGGTGCTCGTCGTGCACCGCGAGCTGCGTCATCAGCGAGTCCATGGCGATGGTGCCCGAGTGGTTGCCGACGACGAGGGCGCCGCCTTGGGCCGGAATGTTCTCGATGCCACGCACCTCCACCCGGAACCAGCCGCGGTAGAGCGGTCGCAGCAGCGGCAGGTGCACGTGGAGGGTGTAGTCCTCGTCGAAGCCGAACTCGTCCACCAGGTAGTCGCCGGTCAGCCGCCGCCGAACGTAGGCCAGCGTCTCGGCGACCTGGTGCTCGGCCTCCTCGGTCGTCAACCCGGCGCCGGACGCGGCGGAGCGAAGGACGTTCACCGCCAGGTCGACGAGCTCGGCCAGGCCCGGGCGGACATCGGTCGAGCGCTCGCCAGGCGGGAGCCGGTCCGTCGTGGCGGCTCCGCTGGTGGGCTCCGCCCCTCGGAGGACGCCGACCCCGGTGCCGGCGGCCGCGGTCGGCACCGTCCGCAGCCGACGCTTCCGACGCGATGCCGCTCGGCCCGCGCCCGGGCCGGCGGCGGCTCGCCGAGCCGGGCTCACCTCGACCGGCTCCGTCGCGGGCAGCAGGGGGGTGCCGGTCCGGCGCCGGCGCTCACCGGTCGCGCGCGCCGCGCCGGCGGCCAGCGCACGACGCCCGGATGTCGCGGCCACCCGCCGGCCTCGCTCCGGGACGTCCCCCGCTGTGGAGGGAGCGGGTCGGGCAGGCTGCTGCGGCGTGGCCGTGTCCGCGCCGCCGCTCCCGGCCGACCTCGACCGGGTGCGGCGCTTGGCGGGCTGCCCGGCCTCGGCCGCCTGGCCGGCCTCGGCCGCCTGGCCCGCGCGGGACGCTCTGCGTGCCGGCTCGGTCACTGCGAGATCCTCTCCACCACTGTGCCCGTCCCCGCCGCACCGGACCCGGCGTCGCTCACCGAGACCGCGCTCCTCCCGCCAGGCAGGACCGGTGACAGGCGTCGCGCGAAGTCCTCGAAGGCGGCCCTGGTGGAGTACGCCGGCTCGAAGCCGAGCACCTCCCGCATGCGCGTGGTCTCGAGCCCGCGACCGAAGGCGAAGAAGGACAGCTGCTCGGTGGAGAAGTCGGCGAGCCCACCACGCCGGGCGAGCCCACCGAGCAGCCCGGCTGCCTGCAGCGGCACGGGCAGGATCGGGCGCCCGGCCAGCGCCGCGCACTGCAGCACGGTGAGGACCCCGTCTCCAGCGACGTTGACGATCCCGACGGACGGGCCTGTCGTGGCGAGGATCAGCGCGGCGGTGGCATCGTCCTCGTGCAGCAGCTGGAAGCGCCCGTCGAAGCCGAGCGGCACCGGCACGACCGGCAGGGAGAAGTAGTCCGTCATCGACGTGCGGACTCCTCCGCCGACGACGTTCGCGAGGCGCAGCATGGTGATCTCGACGTCCGGGCGCCGGCGCGAGAACCCTCGGACATATCCCTCGACCTCGACGGAGTCCTTGCCGAACCCCGTGCTGGGGATGCTCTTGGGGTTCATGTCCTCGGTGAAGAGGGCCGGGTTCATCGGCGAGGACCCGTAGACGGTGGCGGAGGACTTCACGACCAGCCGCTCGACCGTCGTCGACTTCTGGCAGGCTGCGAGCAGCTGCATGGAGCCGATGACGTTGATCTCCTTCTGCGTCACCCGGCCCCCGGTCCCCTTGGGAGTGGCGATGACGCTCAGGTGCACCACCGTGTCGACCGCCGCCGACGCCATGATCCGCCCGATCATGGGGTTGCGGATGTCCGCACGGACGAACTCGGCACGGCCGATCGAGTGGCGCGGCGGCACGACGTCGATCCCCAGGATGCGCTCGACCGAGGGCTCGGCGCTCAGGCGCCGCGCGTAGAGGCCGCCGAGGTAGCGGGAGACTCCCGTGACGAGCACGACCTTCGCCATCGCTCCTCCTCGCCGCTGTTTGACGTCCTCAGCCTATCGATGAGCGCAACAGCCACGACGGCCACGACTGGGGGGAGCGCAAACTCGGAGGAAACGCTGACGAGACGCGCAGCGGCGCCACAGCACCACCGACGGGACAGCACCCCGGCCTGCCGCGCCCAGAGCGGGCTACTTCTTGTTGCGGCGCTGGTGACGCGTCTTGCGCAGCAGCTTGCGGTGCTTCTTCTTCGCCATCCGCTTGCGGCGCTTCTTGATGACAGAGCCCATGGTTGTCCTCGATCCGTTGACGGTGCCTGGTGCCGACCTGCGTCGACAGACCGTCATGCGGAACGTCGAACCTCACGAGCCGAACAGAGATCCCACCTTAGCGCCTGCTTCGGGCGCTGCCCAAAGACGGTGGCCCGGCGCAGCCGGGCGGACGGTTCGACCGAACCGTCCGCCGGTGGCTGGGTCGGCCGGTCAGGCGGTGTCGATGTAGGAGGTCGAGAGGTACCGGTGCACCGCGTCCTCGGGGACCCGGAACGAGCGCCCGACACGCGCGGCGGGCAGCTCCCCTCCGTGGACGAGCCGGTAGACCGTCATCTTCGACACGCGCATGATCGAGGCGACCTCGGCCACGGTCAGGAACCGCACCTCGGCGAGCTTGCGCTCAGTGGACATGTTGACCTCGATCTCTCCCACACACGCGCGTCGCCGGCTTCCCCTCCGGCGAAACGTCACACGGGTGCAGAACGACACACTAGGTGCTCGTGTGACGCCAGGGGAAGTCAGCGACACACCAATCGGCGCGTGGCAAGCCGACACGCCGGACACGCCCCCATCTCAGGGGGCCAGGCGGTGCAGGTCTCGCGGGAAGAGCGTCACCTCCCTGATGTTCTGCGCGCCGACGAGGCGCGCGACCCAACGCTCGAGCCCGATGGCGAAGCCGCCGTGAGGAGGCATCCCGGAGCGGAAGGCCTCCAGGTAGCCGGCATACGGCTCGACGGCCTGTCCGGTGCGCGCCAGTGCCGCCTCGTAGTCGCTCGGCCGGTGCAGCCGCTGCCCCCCGGTCGTCAGCTCGAGCCCGCGGAAGAGCAGGTCGAAGCTGTTGGACCAGCGCTCGTCGCCCGGTGAGGGATGGGTGTAGAACGGGCGCTTGGCGAGCGGGTAGCCCTCCACCGCGAGGAAGTCCGAGCCGTATGCCGCCGACGCCCACTCGCTGAGGGCACGCTCGTCAGCGGGGCGCAGGTCGGGCTCGTCGGGGTCCGCGCCGACGCGGGCCAGCGCCTCGCGGAAGGAGATGACGGGCAGCTCCGAGGGCACCCGCGGCAGGCGCACCTCGAGCAGCGCGACGGACTCGGCGGCATCCGTCCGGATGGCCTCGAGCATCCCGGCGAGGGCGTCGCGCAGCACGGCGAGGACGTCCCGATGGTCCCGGATGAAGGCCAGCTCGGCGTCGAGCGAGGTGTACTGCGCGAGATGGCGCACCGTGTCGTGCGGCTCGGCGCGGAACACCGGGCCGATCTCGAAGACCCGCTCGAAGACGCCGACGAGCATCTGCTTGTAGAGCTGCGGCGACTGGGCGAGGAAGGCGGGGCGCCCGAAGTAGTCGACGGTGAAGACGTCCGCCCCCGACTCGGTCGCCGCGCCGACGAGCTTGGGCGTGACCACCTCGGTGAAGTCCAGCCCGGTCAGCGCCTCGCGGAAGCCGCGCATGGAGGCGCTCGCCAGCGCCCACGCCGCGCGGTGCCGCGGGTGGCGCAGGGTCACGGCCGCGTGGTCGAGGATGGTGGGCAGCCCGGCTCCGAGGCGCGGCCGCCACAGCTCGGTCGGCGGGGCGGCGGCGGGCTCGGTCAAGGCGGTGACGGTGGGGTCGACGAGCTCGGCTCCCCCTGGTCCGGCGGGATGGTGGCGCACCGTGCCGAGGACCTCGACGACGGTCTCCTCGGGCAGCGACAGCAGCTCGCGCGCCGTGGCGGGGTCGCGCACGACGACCTGGGTGAGCCCGGATCGGTCACGCACGACGAGGAAGCTGACGCTGGCGAGGGTCCGCCGGCGGTGGACCCAGCCGCGCAGGAGCGCTCGGGCGCCGTCGGGCAGCGACGCCAGGTCGGCGGCGAGGGTGCGAGGCAGGCGGCCGGACGCTGGCGCGACGGGCTTGGCCGGGGTGGTCGGGGTGATCGGGGCGGTCGGCGTGATCGGGGCAGTCGAGGTGGTCGGGGCGGTCGAGGTGGTCGAGGTGGTCGGCACGTGGTCCTCCGGGAGTGGTGAGCCCCGGAGGTGTGGGCGATGGGGAATGTCGCTGTGCCACCACACCTTCGCCGCGGGCGGAGCGCCCTCGGCCTCTGCTCCCTGCACGGCTCCGGATCGTCAGGCCCCTCTTCGCCGCAGGCCCGAGCCTACCGGAGCCCTCCTGCGAGGAGGGCGATCGGTGCTGGAGGCCGGAGTCCTGGCTCGGTCGGCCGACAAGTCCGGCGACCGAGCCAGAAGCGGCCGACCGACGCCTCGCCGGTGTGCTCAGTCGAAGTGGACGTCCAGGCCGTGCAGCGGGAAGACGGCCTGGCGGGTCGCCATGATGGCGCGGTCGACCTCACTGGCCGGGTCGTAGCCCATGTCCCAGGAGCGCCACCACAACGGTCCTTGCTCGTCGGTCAGGTCACCCATGCGTCCGGGACCCGGCCTCCCGCACAGCATCTCGACGTGGTCGCGCCACGCCTGCGGCACCGGCACCGTGCAGCCGACCGGGGCATGCGCCGCGATCGCCGTCACGTGGGTCCAAGCACGTGGGACGACGTCGATCACCTCGTAGCCGCCGCCGCCCAGGGCGACCCACCGACCCTCGCACACCTCGTGCGAGAGCCGGTGCAGGGCGTCCGCGGCCGCGCGCTGCGCGTCGACGGAAAGCGCGAAGTGCCCCAGGGGATCCTCCATGTGGGTGTCGCAGCCGTGCTGGGTGACGAGGACGTCGGGCCGGAAGCCGCGCACCAGCGGCACGACCGTGGCGTGGAACGCGCGCAGCCAGCCGGCGTCGCCCAACCCCGGCGGCAGCGACACGTTGACCGCCGAGCCCTGCGCCGTGGGGCCGCCGATGTCGGCGGGCCAGCCCGTGCCGGGAAAGAGCGCCCGGCCGGTCTCGTGCACCGAGATGGTCAGCACCCGGGGGTCGTCCCAGAAGATCCGCTCGACCCCGTCGCCGTGGTGGACGTCGATGTCGACGTAGGCCACCCGCTGCGCACCGTGCTCGAGCAGCCAGCGGATGCCGACAGCGGCGTCGTTGTAGATGCAGAACCCGGAGGCGTTGCGCGGCATCGCGTGGTGCAGGCCGCCGGCAAAGTTGACGCCGTGCTCGGTCTCGCCGGCCCAGACCGCGCGGCATACGTCCACGGTCCCGGCGACGACCCGGGCGCTCGCCTCGTGCATCCCCTGGAACGCCGGGTCGTCCTCGGTGCCGAGCCCGTAGGCCGTGTCCGCCGAGTCGGGGTCGTCGGAGGCGTGGCGCACAGCGGTGATGTAGTCGCGGTCATGGACACTCGCGATGACGTCGTCGGACGCCGGGTCGGCGCCGACCACCTCGACGCCCGGGGCATCGAAGACGCCGAGCGCCTCGCACAGCCGGGCGGTCAGGTCGAGCCGCACCGGGGACATCGGGTGCGACGAGCCGAAGTCGTACTTGGTGAACGCGGTGTCCCAGACGACCCTGACCTGGCTTGGCATGATTGAGACGCTACCGCGTCGACGCAGCGCACCACGGAGGAAAGCCATGGCGAGGAACCGCCTGTACCATGACGACGTCATGGTCATCGGACTGGGACGGTTCGGCTCGGCCGCCGCCCTCGAGCTGACCCGGCTCGGGCACCGGGTGATCGCGGTCGAGCGGGACCCGGCGCTCGTCGACGCCTACGCTCACAAGGTCTCCAAGGTGGTGCGAGCCGACATGGCGTTGGCCAACGCGGCCGAGATGATCCGCGCGATCGACCCCAAGATCGCCGTCGTCGGCGTCGGCTCCTCGGTCGAGTCGTCGGTGCTCGCAGCGGCCAACCTCGTCGATGCCAGGGTCCCCTCGATCTGGGCCAGGGCCCTGTCCCCCGAGCACAAGCGGATCCTTGAGCGCATCGGGGTGCACCACGTCATCTCCCCCGAGGCAGACTCCGGCCGGCGCCTCGCCCACCTCGTGGGAGGCAAGCTGCTCGACTACATCGAGTTCGACGACGGCTTCGCCATCGTCAAGATCCGGCCGCCCGCCGAGACCGTCGGGTTCACTCTCGAGCAGAGCCAGGTGCGCCGCAAGTACGGCGTCACGATCGTCGGGACCAAGGCCCCGGGCGAGGACTTCACGTATGCCGTGCCGCAGACCAAGATCTCGGCGCACCACATGCTCATCGTCAGCGGGCCCACCGAGCTGCTGGAGCGCTTCACCGCGCGCCCCTGAGGCGGCGCACCTGCCGGCACCTGCCGGCACCTGCCGGCAGCCAAGGCAGCCAAGGGACACCGACCGGTCATCCGGCGGCCGGGTCAGAGTCTCGGCCAGGGCCCCGGCTCCTCGTGGAGCGGCAGGACCATGGCGATCTCCTCGTCGCCGTCGTCTGCGCTGACCACACCCATGGGCCGCCGGTAGTCGGTGGGCAGGAAGCCCATGCCGCTCGCGAAGGCGACCGCCCGCCCGTTCTCGGTGCCGACCCAGTAGACGAGGTGCCGCCGACCGCCCTCGCGCGCCCGGGCCGCCGCCTCCTTGACCAGCAGGGTCGCCACCCCCGTGCCGCGGTAGTCGGGGGCCACCCACAGGCCGAAGAGCTCCGCGACCTCGCTGGACGCCGCCTGCCCCTCCCCGATGCTCACCACGCCGACGGCCTGTCCCTGACGCACCGCCACGAGTCGCTGGGAGCGCACCATCCGGGCGCGCCAGATCCGCTCGTCGAAGGCCTCCTCCTCCTCGAGCGAGCCGACGAACGCCTCGGGAGACTCCCGCAAGGCGGCCAGGCGCACCGACCGGTAGTCCTGCCAGTCCGCCTCGCCAAGGGCTCGCACGTTGACATCGCTCATAGGGTCAACCTTGACAGAGCGGCCCCGTCGCGGCGAGCGGGGGAGGCGAACTCTGGCCGAACGAGCGGCATACGGCCCGGCCGGTGGCTGCTCACCCCTGCCCGGACGCGAGCTGTCGGGAGCGGGCGGCGGCGGCCTCCATCGCGGTCACGAAGGCGGCGCGCACGCGGTGGTCGTCGAGCTGGCGCAGCGCCGCGACGGTGGTGCCGCCCGGGGAGGACACCTGCTCGCGCAGCACCGTGGGGTGTTCGCCGGTCTCCCGGAGCATCGTCGCGGCGCCGTAGAGCGTCTGCACGACGAGCTCGGTGGCGGTGCCGCGCGGCAGGCCCAGCACGACGCCGGCCTCGATCATCGCCTCCACCACGTAGAAGATGTATGCCGGGCCGCTGCCCGAGATCGCCGTCACCGCGTCGAGGTGCTTCTCCTCGAGGCGTAGCACCCTGCCGCACGACGACAGGAGCGACTCGGCTTCGGCCAGGTGCTCCTGCGTGCAGTGCCGGCCGGGCGCGATCGCCGCCATGCCCTGGTCGACGAGCGCCGGGGTGTTGGGCATGACCCGGACGACCGAGGTGCCCTCGGGCAGCCGGGCCTCGAGGAAGCCGGTGGGGATGCCCGCTGCGAGGGAGACCACGGTGTTGCCGGGGGAGACGAAGTCACGGATCTCCTCGAGCAGGGCCGCCATGTCCTGCGGCTTGACGACGAGCACGAGCGTGTCCGCCGAGCCGGCGGCGACGGGGTTGGGCAGCACCCGCACGCCGTAGCGGTCGCCGAGGGCGCGGGCCCGCTCGGCGTTGCGCTCGGTGATGACCAGGTCGGCCGCCGCTCGGCCGGCGCGGAGCAGGCCGGACAGCAGGGTCTCGCCCATCACCCCGGCGCCGAAGATGGCCGTCGTCGGCATCGCCGCTCAGCCTCTCGTCGCCAGGCCGCGGAGGAAGAACAGCACGTTGGCCGGCTTCTCGGCCATGCGCCGCATGAGGTAGCCGTACCACTCGTCCCCATAGGGGAGGTAGACCCGCATCCGGTCGCCGCGGTCGGAGATGCGCCGCTGCTCCTCCGGCCGGATGCCGTAGAGCATCTGGTACTCGAACGAGTCCGGTCCTCGGCCGGCCTGCGCTGCCAGCGCGCCGGCGATCTCGATGAGCCTGGGGTCGTGGGTGGCGACCATGGGATAGCCCTCCCCCTGCATGAGGACCTTGAGGCAGCGCACGAAGGACCGGTCGACCTCGGTGCCCGAGAGGTAGGCGACCGACTCCGGCTCCCGGTAGGCGCCCTTGCACAGCCGCACCCGCGACCCGGCATACGACAGGTCACGGCAGTCCTGCTCCGTGCGGCGCAGGTAGGCCTGCAGCACGGCGCCCACCGTGGGGAAGTCGGCCCGCAGGGCGTGCAGCGCCTCAAGCGTCGGGTCGGTGCGGGTCGAGTCCTCCATGTCGAGCGTCACGGTGGTGCCGGCCTCGCTCGCCACCGCGCAGATGTCCCGCGCGTGCTGCAGGGCGAGCTCGGGGCCGGTCCCCGGCAGGGCCTGGCCCAGCGCGCTCAGCTTGACCGACACCTCGACGGCGCCGCTCGCGGTGAGCCCGCGCTCGCGCAGGCCGGTGAGCAGCGCGACATACGCGTCCCGCGTGCGGGCGGCCTGCTCCGGCTCGCGGGTGTCCTCCCCGAGGAAGTCGATGGTCGCGAGGCGACCCGAGCCGACGAGCTCGGCTGCGGCGGACAGGACGTCGTCGCGTCCCGGGCCGGGCACGAACCGCCGCACGACGGACCGCGACACCGGCGCCTTCTCGATGACATCCCGCACGCGGTCGGACTTCGACAGCTGCAGGAGCGAGCTGCGCAGCAGGTCGCCGGGATCCATGGGCGCCAATGTACCGGTCCCGCCGGCTGCCACGTCCGCTGCCGAGCCCCGGGTGTGCGGCAGACTGCCCGGCATGGGCCGCCCCTTCGCCGCCGTCGCCCTCGGGGCGATGCTCGTCGCCGGGTGCTCCGGTCCCGAGCCGCCGGCGGGCAGCGCCACGCCGAGCCTGGGGCGTGGCACCGACTCCCCGTCGCGCATGGTCTCCGCAGCCCCGCGCGCCTCCAGCCCGCCGACGAGCAGACCGCCGACGTATGCCGCCGCAGGTGTCCTCGCGCGACTCGCTGCGCTCACGCCGGAGCGCCTCGCGGTCACGGCGCTGCCGGCCGCGAGCCCGGTCGTCGTCGACGCGTGTCCCGGCGCCGCCTTCGTCAGCCGGCCGCCCGGCTCGGCAGCGCTCGTGCGACAGTGGGGGGACGTGGCAGGTCCGACGGGCACCGAGATCTACCTGGCGGCCATCGTCTATCCAGACCCCGAGGCCGCGGCCCGGGCGCTCGGCCCGGTGCAACGGGCGGTGCCCGCCTGCCAGGCGCCTCCCGCGCAGCGCGGCCTCACCGTGGCCGTGTCCGACGCGGGGGCAGCCCCGCTGGGCGGCGCGCCGGGAGCGAGCCTCGGCATCTCCTACGCGACTCCTCAGGGCACCACCTACGACCGCGTCACCGTCCTGCAACTGGGCAACGTGGCGCTCCGCGTGACCGCCACCGCGCGCGACCCGCGCCGCGCCGCGGAGCTGTCCACGCGCACGCTCGCCCAGGCCGTCGCCGCCGTCCGACGCGGCCCAGCCGGTTGAGCCGTTCGGCCGTTCGGCCGCTCGGCCGTCGAGGCGGCTGGCCGGGTCCGCGCAGACGCAGCGCGGACTGCGGCTCACCTGTCCGCTGTTGGCGAACATGCCCGGTGCCTGCGTCCGCACGCCTCCGGGTAGGGAACATGCGCACGAAGCCTCGCGTTGGTCCGGTTGTGCCTTGTGTCAGGGGACGCGCATAGCATCGAGGTGCCTCGATCAGTCAGGAGCGAAACATGTTTGAACGGTTCACCGACCGGGCCCGGAGGGTGGTTGTCCTGGCGCAGGAGGAAGCGCGCCTGCTCAACCACAACTACATCGGGACCGAGCACATCCTCCTGGGTCTGATCCACGAGGGCGAGGGTGTGGCCGCCAAGGCCCTGGAGAGCCTCGACATCTCGCTCGAGGCGGTCCGCGCTCAGGTGCAG
>CALMNV010000336.1 GCA_937873285.1 uncultured Intrasporangium sp.
CCAGCGCGGTCGGGACGGGCGTCCCCATGTCGAAGGGCCTGGCGCCCGTCAGCAGCTCGTGCGCGACCACCCCGAGGGCGTAGAGGTCGCTCGCCCCGGTTGCGGGCTGCCCGAGGGCCTGCTCCGGGCTCAGGTAGTCAGGTGTGCCCAGCACCTCCCCGGTGACCGTGACGCCGCTGCCGGTGCCCGCGCGGGCGATGCCGAAGTCGGTGAGCTTGGCGGTGCCGTCCGGGGCCAGCAGGATGTTGGCCGGCTTGACGTCCCGGTGCACGACCCCGGCGTCATGCGCGGCGGCGAGCGCGAGCGCCGCCTGCCCGACGATGGTGCGCACCCGCTGGGGTGGGAGCGGGCCGGCCTGCGCCAGCACGTCCGACAGCGAGGCCCCGGGGACGAGCTCCATGACGAGGTATGCCGTGCCGTCGTCCTCGCCGTAGTCGTAGACCATGGCGATGTGGGGGTGGGCCAGCGCCGCCGCGTGACGGGCCTCGGCCCGGAAGCGGGTGAGGAAGCCGTCGTCGTCGCCGGGCCACGGCCGGAGCACCTTGACCGCGACCCGACGGCCGAGCACCTCGTCGGTCGCCTCCCACACCTCGCCCATGCCGCCGGAGGCGATGGCGCGCTCCACGGCATACCGACCGCCGAGCAGTGTCCCGGTCGCGATGGCGTTCACCGTCGGATCACCGCCTCCATGACCGCGCGGGCGATGGGGGCGGCGATCCGCCCGCCGCCGACCTCGCTGCCCGTCACCCCGCCGTTCTCGACGACGACGGCGACGGCGACCGTCGGGTTGTCGGCGGGGGCGAAGCTGATGAACCACGCGTGCGGCGGCCGACCCGGCTGGTGCTGGGCCGTGCCGGTCTTGCCGGCCACGGCGACGCCCGGGATCCGGGCCCGCACGCCGCTGCCGTTGTCGACCACGGACACCATCATCTTCCTCAGGATGTCGGCGGTGCGCGGCGAGACGGCCTGGGAGAGCTCCTGCGGCTGAGGCGCGGAGGTGATGACGTCGAGGTTGGCGCTGCGCACCTGCTCGATGAGGTAGGGCTTCATGACCCGGCCCTGGTTGGCGACGCCCGCGGCCACCATCGCCATCTGCAGGGGCGTGGTGCGCACCTCGAACTGGCCGATCGCCGCTTGGGCCGCCTGCGGCGGGTTGAGGTCAGCGGGGACCGAGCTGGGGCTGACCCGCATCGGCACGTCGAGGGTGTCGCCGAAGCCGAACTTGGCGGCCTGGGCGCGAAGCTTCTCGCCACCCAGCTGCAGCCCCAGGCTGCCGAACGCGGTGTTGCACGAGATCTCGAGGGCGTGCACGAGGGTGGTCTTGTCGCCCGGGCCACACGGCTGACGGTTCTCGGTGGGGAGCGTGGCGGTCGTCAGCGGCAGGTCGAGCGTCGCGGGCCCCGGCAGCACGGAGCTGCCATCCTTGACGAGGCCGTTCTCGAGGGCCGCGGCCGCCGTCACCACCTTGAAGGTCGAGCCGGGCGGATACAGGTTGCCGCCGATGGCCCGGTTGAAGTAGGGCTGGGTGGGGTCGGTGGACAGCGCCTGCCAGGCCGCCGCAGCCTCGCCGAGGTTGTGGCTGGACAGGGCGTTGGGGTCGTACTGCGGGTGGCTGACCATGGCGAGGATGGCCCCGGTGCGCGGGTCGAGGGCCACCACCGCCCCGCGGCTGGCCCCGAGGGCCTGGTCCGCGGCCTGCTGGGCACGCGGGTCGATGGTGAGGTCGAGGCTGGCGCCGGAGGTCTTGCGTCCGGTGATGAGGTCGGTGACCCGCCGGACGAACAGCGTGTCCGAGCTGCCTGAGAGCAGGCCGTCCGCAGCGCGCTCGAGCCCGTAGGGGTTGCCCACGGCATACGCGTAGAAGCCGGTGATCTGGGAGTACAGCCGGCCGCCGGGATACGTCCGCAGCCACGAGTACTGGTCGTTGACCGGCACCGACTTCGCGATGGGCTGGCCGGCGACGAAGATCGACCCGCGCTCCCTGGCGTAGCTGTCGAGCAGCGTGCGCTTGTTGGCGGCCATGCCGGCCAAGGTGCGGGCCTGGAAGAACTGCACGCTCGTGGCCGCCACGAGCAGGGCGGTGAACAGGGCGGCCATGACGACCGAGAGCCGGCGGATCGGGGTGTTCACGGCAGCCGCACCACCTGGGTCGCCTCGGCGGCGCCCGGGGCCGCGCTCTGCGGGGCGGCGGCGGGCGTCTCGGCCATCGGGCGGCGGGCCTGGTCGGAGATGCGCAGCAGCAGGGTCATGATGATCCAGTTGGCGAGGAGGGCGGAGCCGCCGAGCGACATGAACGGCGTCGTCAGGCCGGTGAGCGGGATGACCCGGGTGACGCCGCCGATGACGATGAAGACCTGGAAGGCGACCGAGAAGGTCAGCCCGATCGCGAGCAGCTTGCCGAACCCGTCCCGCACCCCGATCGCGGTGCGCACCCCTCGCTCGACGAAGAGCAGGTAGAGCACGAGGATCGCGACCGTGCCGAACAGGCCGAGCTCCTCGCCGAGGCTGGCGAAGATGAAGTCGCTCTCGGCGAAGGAGGTGAGCCAGGGCCGCCCCTGACCGAGGCCGGTGCCGGTCAGGCCGCCGGCAGCCATGCCCCACAGGCCGTTGGCGAGCTGGTCGGACCGCCGCAGGCTGGTCGGGGAGAAGGGGTCGAGCCAGAGGTCGACCCGGGTCTGGAAGTGGCTGAAGGTCGACAGGGCGAAGGCGACCGCGAGGCCGAAGAGGACGAGCCCGATGGCGATCCACGAGACCCGCTCGGTGGCGACGTAGAGCATGGCGACGAAGAGGCCGAAGAAGAGCAGCGCCGAGCCCAGGTCCTTCTCGAAGACGAGGATGAGCACGGCAAGGAGCCACGCGACGAGGATCGGACCGAGGTCGCGCCCGCGGGGGAAGGTGAAGAAGAGGATCCTCCTGCCGGCCAGCGACAGCACGTCGCGGGTCTGGACGAGATAGCCGGCGAAGAAGATCGCCAGCGCGATCTTGGCCAGCTCCCCCGGCTGGAAGGACAGCGGCCCGACCCGGATCCAGATCTGCGAGCCGTTGACGGTCTGCCCGAGGAGCGGCACGAGCGGGAGCAGGAGGAGCGCGAAGCCGGCTGCCATGGACACGTAGGTGAACCGGCGCAGGATGCGGTGGTCACGCAGCACGACGAGGACGGCCACGGCCAGCGCGACGGCCAGCGCGGTCCAGATGAGCTGGCGGTAGGCGTCGCCGTCGGCGCCGAGCTTGTTGCGGGCGAGGTCGAGCCGGTGGATCATGACGAGCCCGAGACCGTTCAGACACGTCGTGAGAGGCAGGAGCAGCGGGTCGGCATACGCCGCGCGCCAGCGCAGCACCACGTGGACCACGACGGCGAGGAACAGCAGGCCGCCGCCGACCGGCACGATCTGGGCGGGCACGGCGCCGGTGCGGGTCAGGTCGACGCTGACCCAGGCGAGCAGCACGATGGCGATCGCCACGAGCAGCAGCAGCAGCTCCACGCCCCGGCGGGTGCTCGGGGCGACCCGCTCGACCGTCGTGATCATCAGGGCACCACCGCCAGCGGCGGCGGCGTGGCGGTGCGCGCCAGCGGCGGTCGGGGGACGGCGCTGGAGGTGGCCGGTGCGGTCGGCACCGCGGTCGGCGTGACCGGGGTGGCCGGGGTGGCTGGGGTGGCAGGGGTGCTGCCGCACGGGATGCCCGTGGCCGCCTGGGCCCGGCACCGCTCGGCCTCGGTGCGCAGGCGCTCGACCTTGGCCAGCGCATCCCCGAGGTTGCTCGCCGGGATGGTGCCGTCGACGGCGGCCTGCATGTCGGCGGGCAGCTCGTCGAGGGCGACGTCGGTCGTCGACTCGAGGTGGGAGAGGGTGATCGGCCCGAGATCCTGCGAGACGCCTCGAAAGAGCGCGACCCGGCCGTCGCGGGCGGCGAGGAAGTACTGCTGCTGAGACCAGCCGTATGCCGCGTAGCCGGCAGCCGTGAGCAGCAGGAGGGCGAGGACGGCTCCGACGAGCAGGCGCAGCCAGCGCGGGCGGCCGGAGGTCTCCTCGGCGAGCTCGACGCGGTCGTCGTCGTCGAGACGCCCGGTTGCCGCACGTGAGAGGGCGGCCGCCTTGGCCGCCGGGCTCGTCGGTATGGCGCGGGTCGGGTCACGCAGCCCCCTGGTGGCGGCGGCGCCGACGACCTGCGGCACGGTCGAGGGCAGGTCGCCGCCGGCCGCGTCGACGACGTCGGCGACGATGACCGTGACGTTGTCCCGGGTGTGGCCCTTGAGGGCCACCTCGATGCACCGGTCGGCTGCCTCCTCGGGGGACCGCGCCTTGCGGAGGATCTCCTCGATGGCGTCCGAGCCGACGAAGTCGGTCAGGCCGTCGGAGCAGAGCAGGAAGCGGTCGCCCACCCGGGCCTCGCGCAGCGAGGTGTCGGGCTCGTCCTCCGGCTGCCCGGTCATGACCCGGGTGACGACGGAGCGCTGCGGGTGGCTGGTGGCCTCGTCCTTGGAGATGCGGCCCTCGTCGACGAGCTGCTGGACGAAGGAGTGGTCCTTGGTGATCTGCGCGAAGGAGCCGGCGCGCAGGAGGAAGGCCCGCGAGTCGCCGATGTGGGCCATGGCGATCTTGTTGCCCGTGCGCAGCATGGCGATCGTGGTCGAGCCCATGCCGGAGAGGTCGGCGTTCTCCGTCATGGCACGCGTCAGCAGGCCGTTGGCGCGCCGCAGCCCCCGCTCGAGCAGGGGGATGGCCTGCTCCGCCGTGACGCTGTCGTCGTCGAGCGGGGCCAGCTCACCGACGATCATCGAGCTCGCGACGTCGCCCGCGGCGTGCCCGCCCATGCCGTCGGCGAGGACGAGCAGGTGCGGCCCGGCATACCCCGAGTCCTCGTTGCGCGACTTGGGGCCGAGGCCTCGGTCGGAGCGGGCGGCATACCGCAGGGCGATGGGCACCGGCTCAGCTCCGCAGCTCGAGGACGGTCCTGCCGATGCGCAGCGTCGACCCGGTCTGCACCGGCCGCGGCTGCGTCAGCCTGTCGCGGCCGAGGAAGGTGCCGTTGGTGGAGCCGAGGTCCTCGACGAACCACTGGCCGTCGGCGGCGTAGAGCCGGCAGTGGCGGCCGGACGCGTAGTCGTCGTCGACGACGAGGGCGCACTCCGGGTTGCGCCCGATGACGATGCCGGAGGCGCGCAGCGGCAGCGAGGTGCCGGCGAGCGGGCCTTCGGTGACGAGCAGCGAGGTGGGCACCCGCTTGGCCGCGCGGCGGGACCGGCCCTGCGGCTGGGGGGTCACCGTGGCCGCCCCGGCGGCCGGGCGCGCTGGGGAGGAGGTCGGGGCGCGCCCGGAGCCACGCTGGCTGCGGCGGGAGACGCGGGTGCCGTAGATGTCGGAGCGCAGCACGCCGGCGATGCTGAAGATGAAGAGCCACAACAGCACGAGCAGGCCCAGCCGCAGCAGGGTGAGCGTCAGCTCACTCATGCCTCACCGCCGCCCGGCGCGAAACGTCGCGGAGGTGCGGCCGAGCGTGACCCGGTCACCGTCCTGCAGGCGCCGGGTGGTCACGCGGTCGCCGTTGACGAAGGTGCCGTTGGTGGAGTTGAGGTCGCGGATCGAGGTCACGAGGTGCGGGCCGTCGGTCGTGACGCGGATCTCGCTGTGCCGCCGGGACACCCCGGGGTCGTCGAGCACGACGTCGGCGCCCTCGTCGCGCCCGAGCGTCGTCATGGCCCCGAGCAGGGGGTAGCGGTCGCC
>CALMNV010000337.1 GCA_937873285.1 uncultured Intrasporangium sp.
GACGTCGAGCGACGGCACCCAGAGCCCGAGCGAGCTCGTCGAGACCGCGGCCGCGGCCGGGCTCGACGTGCTGGCGATCACCGACCACGACACCGTGGGCGGGTGGGAGGAGGCGACGGCGGCGGCCCTGCGCACCGGGATGACGCTGGTGCGGGGCATCGAGATCTCGTGCCGGCAGGACGGTCGCTCGGTCCACCTGCTCGGCTACCTCACCGACCCCGTGGCCTCCGGGCTCATGGCCGAGCTGGCCCGGGCGAGGAAGTCTCGCGTCACGCGCCTGCGACTCATGGTCGGCAAGCTCGCGGCCGCCGGCATACCGCTGACGTATGCCGAGGTGCAGGCCCAGGTGGCTCCCGGGGCGACGCCGGGGAGGCCGCACATCGCCGACGCGCTGGTCGCCAACGGCACCGTCGCGCACCGGGACGAGGCCTTCGCGACGTGGCTGCACGACCGGTCGGAGTTCTACGTCGACCACTACGCGCCGCACCCGGCCCACGCCGTCCGGCTGGTCCGCGAGGCCGGAGGCGTCGCCGTGATCGCCCATCCGTTCACCCGCTCCCAGGGGCGCGCGGTCCCCGACCGGCTCGTCGAGGAGCTGGCCGAGGTGGGGCTGGCCGGCGTCGAGGTGGACCACCCGGACCACGGCGACGAGGAGCGCCGCCGGGGGGAGCAGCTGGCTCGGTCCCTGGGCCTGCTCGTCACCGGCTCCAGCGACTACCACGGAAGCGGCAAGGGCAACCGGCTCGGGCAGCACACCACCCACCCGGAGGTCCTGCGCGAGATCGAGGACCGCTCGAGCGGCCGCACCGAGGTCGTGCGCCCATGACGCTCTTCGACGCGACGATCTTCCTCAGCACCTTCATCACCCTGGTCGTCATCCTCGACCCGCCCGGCGCCGTGCCGATCTTCCTGGCGCTGACCGCCTCGCTGAGCCGCCAGCAGCGCAACGTGGCCGCCCGCCGGGCCTCGCTGGTCGCCCTCTTCGTCATCGCCCTGTTCGCTCTGTTCGGGCAGCAGATCCTTGGCTACCTGCACATCTCGATCCAGGCCCTCCAAGGGGCCGGTGGGCTCCTGCTGCTCCTCGTCGCCCTCGAGCTGCTCACCGGCAAGGAGTCCGACGCCCTCGCCGACGCGGGGGTCAACGTCGCCCTCGTCCCGCTCGGCACCCCCCTGCTGGCCGGACCGGGTGCGATCGTGGCGACGATGCTCGCCGTGCAGCGTGCCCAGGGCCCGGGCGGCTACCTCGCGGTGGCCGCGGCGCTCGCGGCCGCGATGTTCCTCGTCTTCCTCGCGCTTCGCTTCGCCGGTCGGGTCCGCGCGGTGCTGCGCGAAAGCGGCACCATGCTGCTCACCCGGATCTTCGGGCTGCTGCTCTCGGCGATCGCGGTCCAGATGGTGGCCGACGCGGTGCGGGCCTTCGTCCTGGCCGACCCTGTCGGCGGCGGCTCGTAGGGTGGCCGCGTGACCGAGCAGCCGACCTTCCCCGGGATGCCGGCGCCGCTCTACGTGGCGTCGCCGAGCCGGCTGCTCGCGTGGCTCGACTGCCCTCGCCGCTATCGCATGCAGTATCTCGACCGTCCCCGCCTCTCGCCGCGGCGTCCGCGCGCCCACACCTCGGTCGGGGTGGCGACCCACAACGTGCTGCGTGACTTCTGGGACCTGCCAGCTGACCGGCGCAGCCCGGCGGGCGTGGCCGAGCTCGTGCGCTCCTCGTGGATCGACGTCGGGTTCCGCGACCCGCAGCAGTCCTCCGCTTGGCGCACGCGGGTGCAGGAGCGCGTCACCTCCTACCTGCGCGGCATCGACCGGGATCGCCAGCCGCTCGGGGTCGAGCGCAGTGTCTCGGTCAAGACGGGGACGCTCGCGGTGACCGGGCGCATCGACCGTCTCGACGACCGCGACGGCGAGCTGGTGGTGGTCGACTACAAGACGGGCCGCCAGGAGCCGACCGCCGAGGACACCCGCACCTCGCTGCCGCTGGCGCTGTATGCCGTCGCCGTGGCGGCGGTCTTCCGCCGGCCGTGCTCGCGGGT
>CALMNV010000338.1 GCA_937873285.1 uncultured Intrasporangium sp.
TCTCGCGCGGCGGGCGGACTTTCGATGTTTTTCTGTTCCGCGATTTCCGTTGCGGGTAAAAAAAACGGTGAACGGAGAATGCCGGTAATCGAAAAGATCGGCGCGGCAGCCGGATCATTTGACGATCGCTTCGCCCGCGCCGGAGGTGCTTTTCGACGTCGGCTTTCCGTCAGCTCGGCAAATCAATCACAAAAGGCGCGTTTTTTTGCCGGGCTAACGGAGAAGTCGTCCACCAGCGGGCAAAAAAACGATTGTTTCCTTCGCTCGTTTCCGCGACGACCTGTTCGCCGTCGACAATAAATTCGAACTCATAGACGCACGAAGGATTATCGTCCCGGTAAAACAGAGGCACTTCCATTCCGTCGGTAAGGTATTCGCGGCTCGGCGTCGCGCCGCAGCCGATCCGGCGGAGCGCGACCTCGCCGCTGCGGTCGCCGCCACGCAGGCGCTGCCCGCGTATCGACGGTGTGCCGAGAAGAGCATCCAGATCCATGGCGGCATCGGTTATACGTGGGAGCACGATGCCCACCTGCACCTCCGCCGCGCGGCCACCCTCGCCGCGATGTTCGAGGTTCGTGACGCTCCCGCCGACGTCACCGCCGGGCAGCGGCGTGGTCCGTCGGGCCCTGAGGCCGTTGGCGATGACGAGTACTTCGGCGAACTCGTGGATGAACACGACGGGAGCGAGTCCCAGCACCCCGAAGGCGGCGAGCGGCACCAGGGTCACGATGATGCCGCCCGACATCACGAGGTTCTGGATCATGACCGCGCGCGCCCGCTTGGCGTGCAACAAGGCCTGCGGCAGGTGCCGCAAGTCATCACCCATCAGGGCAACGTCGGCCGTCTCGATGGCGACGTCGGTGCCCATGGCCCCCATGGCGATGCCGAGGTCGGCGGTGGCCAACGCCGGGGCGTCGTTCACCCCGTCGCCCACCATGGCCGTCGGGACCTCGGCGCGCATCCGGGACACGATCGCCGCCTTCTCCTCGGGGCGGAGCTCGGCGTGCACCTCCTCGATGCCTGACTGGGCGGCGAGCGCCTTGGCAGTGGCAGCGTTGTCCCCGGTCAGCATCGCTACTCGGTAGCCGGCGCGGCGCAGCTCGGCGACCACGGCGCCGGCTTCCGGCCGCAGCTCGTCGCGAACCGCCACGGCTCCCATGAGCCGGCCGGCCTCTTCCACGAGCACCGCCGTGGCGCCCCCCTGCTGCATCCGCGTGACGTCTCCGGCGAGCGAGCCCGCCGCCACCCACCCCGGGCGCCCCAAGCGGACCTCGCGACCATCGACGCGGCCGGTGACCCCGGCGCCCGGGACCGCCTGGACGCGGTCCGCGTGGGGCACGGTCCGCGCGGCGGCCAGGATGGCCCGGGCAAGTGGATGCTCACTGCGGGACTCCAGGGCGGCCGCCACGGCAAGGACGCGCTCCTGGGTGGCTCCAGGCACGGCCAGCACCTCGACGACCGTCGGCTCGTTCCGCGTCAGGGTGCCGGTCTTGTCCAGCGCGACGCCGCGGACCCGCCCCATTGCCTCGAGCGCGGCCCCGCCCTTGACGAGGACCCCCACTCGGCTGGCTCCGCCCACCGCGGCGACGACCGTGACCGGCACCGAGATGGCGAGCGCGCAGGGCGAGGCTGCGACGAGCACGACCAGTGCCCGCTCGATCCACGTCGCCGGGTCACCGAGGAGGCTGCCGATGACTGCCACCAGGGCGGCGACGACGAGGATCGCCGGCACCAGCGGTCTGGCGATCCGGTCGGCGAGGCGTTGCGCGGCGCCCTTGCGCGCCTGCTCGGCCTCGACGATGCGCACGATGCGGGCAAGGGAGTTGTCGGCAGCCGTGGCGCGCACCTCGACCTCGAGGGCGCCCGTGCCGTTGACGGATCCGGCGAAGACCTGCGTGCCCGGCCCCACCTCGACGGGGACGGACTCGCCCGTGATGGCCGACACGTCGAGTGCGGTGCGGCCGGAGCGGACCACCCCGTCCGTGGCCACGCGCTCACCGGGACGCACCACCAGCAGGTCCCCGACGCGCAGCTGAGCCGGGGACACCGTCGTCTGGCGTCCCTCACGCAGGACGGTCGCCTGCTTCGGCACGAGAGTCAGCAGGGCGCGCAGGCCACGACGGGTGCGCACCATCGAGTACTCCTCGAGCCCCTCGCTCACCGAGAAGAGGAAGGCCAGCGTGGCCGCCTCGTCGATCTGCCCCAGCAGCGTCGCGCCGACGGCCGCCAGGGTCATGAGCGTTCCGACGCCGATGCGGCCGCGACGCAGCCGCCGGAGCGCCGTGGGGACGAACGTCGCGCCGCCGACCAGAAGCGCGCCCCAGAGCAGCGCCTGCTCGGCTACTGAGGCCCCCCCTGACCGCCCCACGGCATACGCCATCACAAGCAGCAGACCGGCCACGGCTGCCGCGCGCAGCTCCCGCACCTGCCACAGCCGCTCCGGCTCGTGGTCGGCCTGCTCCAGCGGCGCCGCGGCCGACCCTGACCCGGGGGGCGGTTGACGGAGCGTCGGCTCGTCCCCGCCGCAGCACGCGTCACTCATCGCCGGCCTCGCCGTCGAGCCGGTCGCAGCCACGGGATGCGGCGCCATAGGTCGGACAGAGGCTCACGCGCGCTCCGGTGACGGCTAGGAGCTCCTCAGCAGACCTGAGCAGGTCGAGCAGCTCGGGTCTCGCCAGGGAGTAGAACACCTGCCGGGCCTCCGGCCGGCCCTGGACCAGGCCGCAGTCGCGCAGGCAGGCGACGTGTGCCGACACCGTCGACTGGGCCAGCCCCAACTGGGCCGTGAGGTCGACGATGCGCGCCTCGCCTTCGGCGAGCCGACGCACCACCGCCAGACGGCTGGGGTCGGCGAGGCCGTGGAACAACGCCACCGCCGCCTCCAGCTCCAATCGATCGCCATGCCTGCTGGAGGCCGATGTCATCGTCATGGATCGATCTTAGCAGCAGGAGGCGGGCGCGCGCCGCGGGTCGTCGATGCGCGACGCGGAGCCAGCCAGGGCGGCCCCTAGTCGAACAGCTCGCCCAGGAAGCCCTTCCGACGCTTGTGGTGACCCGGGCGCGCTGAGCCGTAGTGGCCGGCGCCGTGTCCGTAGTCCCACCCGCTGGGCGCCGGGGCCGCCTCGCCGCGGGGAGCCTCCAGGGAGCGGCTCTCGGCCTCGATCAGCCGCTCGAGCTCACCCCGGTCGAGGAAGATCCCACGACATTCCTCACACTGGTCGATCGTCACGCCGTTGCGCTCGTAGTTGCGCATCCCGCCACGGCATTTGGGGCAGACGAGATCCTGGGCCATGGTGCTTCCTCCTGCTGGGTCGTGCCGGACCACGGATGTGGGCTAGTCTCCTCAAAACGTTGTCATATGAACAGGAGTTCCCATGACAGTCATTGAGGAAGCCGACTGGCACGCCTGCCCGACGACCGGCGAGGTGGAGGAGGCACCGGCCAGCCTCCCGCTCGGCCCGCCCATCTGCGTGGCTGAGGCGACCGCCATCGCTGATGTCTTCGCGCTGCTGTCGGACCCGAGCAGGGTGCGTGTCCTGTTCACGCTGCTCGAGGCAGGGGAGCTGTGCGTGTGCGATCTCGCCGAAGCGGTGGGAATGTCGCAGTCCGCGCTGTCCCACGCGTTGCGCCTGCTGCGCAGGTCCGGCGTGGTCACCAACCGGCGCGACGGTCGCATGGTGCGCTACAAGCTCGCGGACGGCCACGTGCGGCTGCTGCTCGACGTCACCCGTGAGCACCTCGCCCATGATGCCGGCCAGGCGGCTGCCCGGAGGGCCGTCTGATGGGGCACGACCACTCACACGCCTCAGCCGCGAGCGCTGGCGGCCGGCACCGCACCCCTCTGCTCATCGCCTTCGGCCTGACCGCGTCCTACATGCTCGTCGAGCTGGTCACCGGCCTGATCACCGGGTCGCTGGCCCTGCTGTCGGATGCCGCGCACATGGGCACCGACGTGCTCGGGCTCGGGATGGCGCTCGCAGCCATCACGCTGGCCCAGCGTGAGGCGACGTCCCAGCGCACCTACGGCACCTACCGGCTGGAGGTCCTGGCCGCGCTCGCCAACGGCATACTGCTGTTCGGCGTGGCCGCCTACGTCCTCTACGAGGCGTGGCGCCGGATCTCTGCGCCCCCGGAGGTGCCGGGCCTGCCCATGCTCGCGGTGGCGGTGGTGGGCCTGATCGTCAACATCATCAGCTTCCGGCTGCTCACCGCTGGCTCCAAGGAGAGCCTCAACCTGCGTGGCGCCTATCTCGAGGTGCTGGCCGACATGCTCGGGTCCGTCGGGGTCATCGTCGCGGCGCTCATCATCTTCACCACGGGTTGGCGCTATGCCGACCCGATCATCGGTGCTGCCATCGGCCTGTTCATCCTGCCTCGCACCTACGTCCTGACGGCTCAGGCGGTGCGCATCCTCATGGAGGTGGCGCCCCCCGGGCTCGACGTGGAGCAGGTGCGCGAGCGGATAATCGCCCTGCCGGGGGTGGCCGACGTGCACGACCTGCACATCTGGACCGTAACCTCGGGGATCGAGACGGCGACCGGGCACGTCGTCCTCCAGGAGGGGGCGGAGCTGCACGACGTGCTCGACCGCGTCACGGCGCTGCTCGCCGACGAGTATCACGTCACGCACGCCACCATCCAATGCGAGCCGAAAGGGCACGAGGAGCATGCCAACCCCGTCTGACCGCCCCGAGTCCGCGCGCCTACGAAGGCAGAGGCACCGATGAGTCCGAGCCAGACCCCGGCGCAGCGCGACCGACGGGCAGCCCGTGAGCGCGTCGCCCAGATGCGCAAGGAGCAGAAGGCGCAGGAGCGGCGTCGCTCCCTTCTCGTCTGGGGCGGCGTGGTCGTCGCGGTGCTCGCCATCGCCGGCGCCGTCACCTTCGCCATCGCGCGGGAGCAGGCCAACAAGCCCAGCCTCGCGGCGGTGCGCAGCTACACCCCCTCGCAGGGCCACGTGGAGGGACCGGTGAAATACGCGCAGACGCCGCCCGCCGGCGGCGAGCACTCTCCCGTCTGGCTCAACTGCGGCGTCTACACCAAGCCGGTGCCGAGCGAGAACACCGTGCACTCGATGGAGCACGGGGCCCTGTGGGTGACCTACCGCCCCGATCTTCCGGCGGCCCAGGTCGAGAGGCTGCGGGCGGCGATGCCGGAGACGTATGCCGTGCTGTCGCCCTACGCCGGCCTGCCGGCTCCCGTCGTCGCCTCCGCGTGGGGTCGGCAGCTGGAGCTCACCGGAGCCGACGACCCACGGCTCCCGGCGTTCATCAAGCAGTTCCGGCTTGGGCCCCAGAGCCCCGAGCCGGGCGCGGCCTGCACCGGCGGCACCGACGGGACCACCCCGCCGGCCGGTCCCGGCGTCACGCCATGAGCGACCTGTGGCTGGCGCAGTCGGAGCCGGACGTCGTGACGGAGCAAGCTGGCGCCGGGCGGGCCCGGCTGGCGGCGGTGGTGGCGCTCCTGGTGGTCGCGTCGGTGGTGGTCGGCTTCCTGCTCGGCTCGTGGAGGGCCGCCGCCGCCACCCCTTCGGACACCAGTGCCGAGGCCGGCTTCGCCCGCGACATGCAGGCGCATCACGGCCAGGCCGTGCAGATGGCCCTTGCCATCCGCGACCGCACGACCGACCCGGCCCTGCGGACCCTCACCTACGACATCATCACCAGCCAGCAGCAGCAGTCGGGGCAGATGTTCGGCTGGCTCGCGCAGTGGGGGCTGTCGCAGACCTCCAGCGAGCCCTCGATGGCGTGGATGTCGCGCAACGGCGCGGGCGGGCACGACATGGGCGCGATGGGCACCGCTACGCCTCCCATGTCATCGACGCCGGGAATGCAGCCCACGGGAGGCAAGGACGGCATGGCCACGGCGGCGGACGTCTCGCGGCTGAGCACCCTGCCGGTGCCGCAGGCCGAGACCTTGTTCCTGCGGCTCATGATCACCCACCACCAGGGCGGTGTCGCGATGGCCAAAGCGGTGCAGCCGCTCACCGATCGGCCGGAGGTGCTGGCGCTGGCGGGGGCCATCGTGCAGGCGCAGACCGACGAGATCACCGCGCTGCGCTCCATGCTGGCCATGCGCGGCGCCTGAACGAGCACGACCCGAGCCGAGGAAACCAGCAGAAGGAGCCCGCTGCCGTGATCAGGTTGCCTGCCGCACCGGATGTCCTTGCTCTGCGGGGACGGGTCAGGGCCGCGCTGGCCGTCCTCGTGGCGGTGACTGCGTTCGTCCTCGCCCCGCTCGACTCGGCGCGAGCCCACAGCGGGCTGGCCGACTCGGACCCCAAGGATGGTGCGAGGCTGGCGGCGCCGC
>CALMNV010000339.1 GCA_937873285.1 uncultured Intrasporangium sp.
GGTCCACCGCGTCCTGGGCCATGGCGCGCTGGCGCTGCGTGCCGCGCGTGAGCGTCCAGAGAATCTCGAAGCCCTGCCGCTGGTGGAAGGACTCCTCCTTGCACACCCGGATCATGGCCCGTGCGTAGGGGCCGTAGGAGCACCGGCAGAGCGGCACCTGGTTCAGGATCGCCGCCCCGTCGACGAGCCAGCCGATGGCGCCGCAGTCGGCCCAGGTCAGCGTCGGGTAGTTGAAGATGGAGGAGTACTTCTGCCTCCCGTCGTGGAGGCGACCCAGCAGCTCCGAGCGGTCCACGCCCAGCGTCTCCGCGGCGGCATACAGGTAGAGCCCGTGGCCGGCCTCGTCCTGCACCTTGGCGAGCAGAATGGCCTTGCGCCGCAGCGACGGGGCTCGGGTGATCCAGCTGCCCTCGGGCTGCATGCCGATGATCTCGGAGTGCGCGTGCTGGGCGATCTGGCGGACCAGGGTCTGGCGGTACTCCTCCGGCATCGCGTCGCGCGGCTCGATCCGCTGGTCGGCGGCGAGCAGCGCCTCGAAGCCGCCCCCGACCTCGGCGCGCCTGTCCTCGTGCCGCAGCGCCTCGTCGTAGGCGCCCGTCTCGGCCGCGTTGAGCGGCAGGCGGGGGTCGATGACGTCATTGCCATACATGCGTCCAGTATGCGAGATCAGCGACGGGGCGGGCAAAGCGGAGGCGCATCGGTGTCCCTGAGACAATGCCGGCGTGGCGCCCTCCCAGCACGCACATCATCCTCCCGACGAGCCCGGCCCGGCGGCGGACGCCAGCGTCCGGGCGGCTCGGCGGACCGACGTGCCGGCGGTCGCCCTCGTGCAGTCCGTCGTGATGCGGCAGGCGTATGCCGCCGTGCTGCCCTCCGAGGCGCTGTCGCAGCTCGAGCCCCCAGCGCTCGCGGCGGTGTGGCGCCGGTCGCTTGCGGAGCCGCCGACCCGCGACCACGTCCTCCTCGTGGCGTGCGCGCGGGAGCAGGTGGTCGGCTTCGCCGCGCTCGGGCCCTCCGGCGACCCCGACGCGGGACCTGGGACGGTCGAGCTGCTCGTGCTCGGCGTGCACCCGGACGCCCGCCGCCAGGGTCACGGGTCGCGGTTGCTGCACGCGGTCGCCGACACGGCCCGCGGACGCGACCGTGACGAGCTGACCGCGTGGCTGCTCGCCTCGGACGAGGCCGGCGGGGCGTTCCTGCGCGCAGCCGGCTTCGGCCCCGACGGCGCGTCCCGGTCCCGGGTCGTCTCGCCCGACGGCACGACGGTGACCGAGGTGCGCCTGGTGGCTCGGCTCGGCGAGCCTCCGGACGCCGCGGAGGGTGCGTGAGCGCGGGCGCCCTCGACCGCTCCGTCCGCTCGGTGGTGCTGCGCCAGGGCCTGTCCGTCGGCGTCGCGACCGGCGCCTACGGAGTGAGCTTCGGGGCTCTCGCGGTCGCCGCCGGGCTCGACGTCTGGCAGGCGATGGCACTGTCCGCGCTGATGTTCACCGGCGGGTCGCAGTTCGCCTTCGTCGGGATCGTCGCCGGTGGGATGAGCGCAGCACCCGCCGCCATCGCGGCCTCCTCGATGCTCGGCATCCGCAACGGGCTCTACGCGCTGGAGCTGACCCAGCTACTCGGCGTGCGGGGCCTGCGACGCCTCGCCGCGGCGCACCTGACCATCGACGAGTCGACGGCGGTCGCCATGGGCCAGCGCGACGTCCGCGCCGCCCGGCTCGGCTTCTGGGTGACCGGGGCGAGCGTCTACCTGCTCTGGAACGCCATGACCCTCGTCGGCACGCTGCTCGGCAACGCCATCGGGGACCCGCGCACGTGGGGCTTGGACGCGGCGGCGTGCGCCGCCTTCACCGCGCTGCTCTGGCCCCGCCTGCGCAGCCGCGAGGCGGTCGGGATCGCGGCCGCGGCCGCCGTGGTGGCCGTCGCCGTCTCGCCCACGCTGCCACCCGGCATACCCGTCGTCGTCGCGGCGCTGACCGCCCTGCTGGCCGGACGCGCCCCGAGACGGCCGCCGACATGAGCCCGTGGAGCGCCGTCCTCGTCGGGTCGGCCGTCGCCTTCGCGCTCAAGCTGGCCGGCCACCTCGTGCCCCGGGCCCTCCTCGAGGGGGCCCGGACCCGGCGCGTGACGGCGGCGCTGCCGGTCGCGCTGCTCGCCGCGCTCGTGGCCACCCAGGCGGTGACGGGGGCCGGCGGCTCGCCGGTGCTCGACGCCCGCGCGGCGGCCGTCGCGGTCGCGGCGGTCGCCCTGCTGCTGCGGGCTCCGTTCCTGCTCGTCGTCGTCGCCGGTGCCGCGACGGCTGCGGGCCTGCGGGCCCTCGGTTGGCAGTAGCGTGTCCGCCGTGAGAGTCGCCCTTTTCGCCACGTGCTTCAACGACACGATGTGGCCCTCGACGCCGAAGGCCGTCGTCACCCTGCTCGAGCGGCTCGGCTGCACGGTGGAGTTCCCCCGCGCGCAGACCTGCTGCGGCCAGATGTTCACCAACACCGGGTATGCCGCCGAGGCCGTGCCGCTCGTGCGCTCCTTCGTCGACGTGTTCGGCTCCTACGACGCGGTGGTCGTGCCGTCGGGCTCGTGCACCGGATCTGTGCGTGAGCAGCACGCCGGCCTCGCCCGGCGGGCCGGCGACCCCGGGCTGGAGGCGGCGGTCGAGGCGGTGACCCCCAAGGTGCACGAGCTCAGCGAGTTCCTCGTCGACGTCCTCGGGGTGACCGACGTGGGCGCCTACTTCCCGCATCGCGTGACCTACCACCCGACCTGCCACTCGCTGCGGATGATCCGCGTCGGGGACCGGCCGCTGCGGCTGCTGCGCGCCGTGCGGGGGATCGACCTGGTCGATCTCCCCGCGGCCGAGGAGTGCTGCGGCTTCGGCGGGACGTTCGCGATGAAGAACGCGGACGTGTCGATCGCCATGGGCTCGGACAAGGCCCGGCACGTGCGGGAGACGGGCGCTGAGGTCCTCATCGCCGGCGACAACTCCTGTCTCGCCCACATCGGCGGCCTGCTCGAGCGGCAGCGGGCCGGTGTGCGGACCATGCATCTGGCGGAGGTCCTCGCCGCCACCGAGGAGGACCCCTCATGAGCCGCACGTTCGTCGGCATGCCGAAGTTCCAGGTGGGCGCACGCCACGCGCTCGCCGACACGCAGCTGCGCCGCAACCTCGCCCACGCGACGCGCACCATCCGCGCCAAGCGAGGGGCGGTCGTCGGGGAGGTCGCCGACTGGGAGGAGCTGCGGGTGAAGGGGGCGGAGGCAAAGGACCGCGTCCTGTCCAACCTCGACACCTACCTGGTCGAGCTCGAGGCCCGGCTCGTCGAGGCCGGCGCGACCGTCCACTGGGCCCGCGACGCGGCCGAGGCCAACGGGATCGTCGTCGACCTCGTCAAGGCGACCGGCGCCGACGAGGTCGTCAAGGTCAAGTCGATGGCCACCGTGGAGATCGAGCTCAACCAGGCGCTGGAGGCGGCCGGGATCGCGGCGTGGGAGACCGACCTCGCCGAGCTCATCGTCCAGCTCGGCGACGACCTGCCGAGCCACATCCTCGTCCCCGCGATCCACCGCAACCGTGCGGAGGTGCGTGAGATCTTCCTCCGGGAGATGGGCAAGGTGGGGCGCCCCGCGCCGGAGGGCCTCACCGACGAGCCGCCCCGGCTCGCGGAGGCGGCCCGCCTGCACCTGCGGGAGAAGTTCCTGCGCGCCAAGGTCGCCGTGAGCGGTGCCAACTTCGCCATCGCCGAGACCGGCACGCTCGTCGTCGTCGAGTCCGAGGGCAACGGCCGGATGTGCCTGACGCTGCCGGACACGCTGATCAGCGTCGTCGGGATCGAGAAGCTGCTGCCGACCTGGGACGACCTCGGCGTCTTCCTGCAGCTGCTGCCCCGCTCGAGCACCGGTGAGCGGATGAACCCGTACACCTCGATGTGGACGGGGCGCACCGAGGAGGACGGGCCGCAGGACGTGCACGTCGTGCTCGTCGACAACGGCCGCACCAACGTGCTCGCCGACGTCGTGGGCCGCCAGGCGCTTCGGTGCATCCGGTGCTCGGCCTGTCTCAACGTCTGCCCCGTCTACGAGCGGGTGGGCGGCAAGGCCTACGGCTCGGTCTACCCCGGCCCGATCGGTGCCGTGCTCGGCCCGCAGCTTCGCGGCCGCCAGGGCAAGCTCGAGCAGTCCCTGCCCTATGCGTCGACCCTGTGCGGCGCCTGCTTCGACGTGTGCCCGGTCCGCATCGAGCTCCCGGACCTGCTCGTGCACCTGCGCACCCGCGTGGTTGACGACCACCGCGGAGGGCTGCCGAGTGCCGAGGCGCTCACCATGCGAGCCGGAGCCTTCACCCTCTCCCGGGCCGACCGGCTGGAGAAGGCGCAGAACGCCGCGACCGGCGTCGGCCACCTGCTTCGGGGACGCGCCTCGCTGGGGCGGGTGCCGTGGCCGCTCTCGGCGTGGAGCGAGGCACGCGACGTGCCGGCGCCTCCGCGGCATACGTTCCGCCAATGGTGGGCCAAGCGCGAAGGAGGTCGGGGATGAACGCCCGCGAGGCGATCCTGGAGCGGGTGCGCACCGCCCTGCAGGCGCCCGGCTCGCATGCCGCGCGCACCGACGGGCCGCAGCCCACGTCGGCCGGCCTGCCCGTGCCCACCAGCCGGGAGGAGATCCTCGACCTCTTCGCCGACCGGGTGGCGGACTATCGCTCGGTCGTGGAGCGGACCGGCTCGGGCTCGCAGGCCGCCGCGGTCGCCAGGGCACTGTCCGGGCACGGGGTGCACCGGGTCGTCGTCCCCCGGGGACTCGACGACGACTGGGTGCAGGCGCTCACCCGCGTCGGGATCGAGGTCACCGCCGAGGGGGACATCAGCGAGCACGCCCTGCTCGAGAGCGTCGACGCCGTCGTCACCACGGCCACGGTCGGCATCGCCACGACCGGCACCATCGTCCTCGACCATGCCGGCGGGCAGGGAGCTCGGCGGCTGACGCTCGTGCCGGACCTGCACCTCATCGTCGTGCGAGCCGACCAGGTGGTGGCCACGGTGCCCGAGGCGGTCACGCGGCTTCGCGAGGCCGTGCTCGCCGGCCGGCCGCTGACGTGGATCAGCGGGCCGAGCGCCACCAGTGACATCGAGCTGGACCGGGTCGAGGGCGTGCACGGCCCGCGCACCCTGCACGTGCTGCTCGTCGAGGGCTGAGCGAGGTCAGCGGCTGCGGGCTGCTCGGCACCGCCAGCCGCCGCGGAGCTCAGTGGGCGCAGTCCCGGCAGCTGCAGTCGGCGCACGTGCAGCTCGCGCACGTGCCGTCGGCAGGGCAGATGTCACAGGTGCACGTGCCGGCCAGCACGCTGAGCCGAGCGCGTGCGGACGGTGTGTGGGAACAGCTGCGTCCCGACCCACCGCTCAGGCCAGGCCGAGGTAGTGCTCGAGCCCCACCGTGAGGCCGGGATGGTCGGCCACCTGCCGCACCCCGGCGAGGACACCGGGCATGAACGACCCCCGGTCGAAGGAGTCGTGCCGGATCGTCAGCACCTCTCCGGGGTTGCCGAGCAGCACCTCCTGGTGGGCCACCAGCCCGCGAAGTCGCACGGAGTGCACCGGTATGCCGTCCACCCGACCTCCCCGAGCTCCCCCGGGGTCGTGCGCGGTCGCGTCAGGGACCGGTCCCATCCCCGCGTCGTGGCGCGCTGCGCTGACGAGGCGGGCCGTGCGTGCCGCGGTCCCCGACGGGGCGTCCACCTTGTCGGGGTGGTGCAGCTCGACCACCTCGACCGACTCGTAGAACCGAGCGGCCCGAGCGGCGAGGGTCATCATCAACACCGCCCCGATGGCGAAGTTCGGTGCGACGAGCACTCCTACTCCCCCACCGGTGCGGGCCGGTCCGGCGGCCGCCAGATGCTGGCGGAGCCTCTCCAGGCGGGCGTCGTCCCAGCCGGTGGTGCCGACGACGACGTGCACCCCCCGCTCCACACAATGGGCGACGTTGGCCGGGGAGGCGGCGGGGACGGTGAACTCGACGGCGACGTCGGCCTCCGCGAGGTCACCCAGGTCGTCGCCGTGATCGAACCGGCCGACGAGCTGCAGGCCCTCGGCCGCCTCCACCGCCCGGCACACCTCGGCGCCCATGCGCCCTCCCGCACCGATGACCGCGACGGTCGTCCTCGTCGTCCCGGGCCCCCCGTCGTCCCGCCGCGCCTCGCTCACCCCGCCAGCGTAGTGAGTGGACCCGGGCCATCCACACCGGGCGGGCCGGCCGCGGACCGCTGCGTGCGTTGCGCCCGCCCGACCTGGTTCGCAGCGGTGGTGGCCGTCCGCAGGCGCGCCGCCGGTCGCCCACCGGACGCTGGGCCTCGACACCCAGTCGGCGCACAGGAGGATGCACCAGCATGCGGTTTGTGAACGAGGAGCGCTCGCCGCGCGACAGCCTGCGCGGGAACGGCCCGCTCGTGCCCCGAAGGGCAGTCCTCGGAGCGGGAGCCTTCTGCGCAATCGGGCTCGGGGCCGCCGCCTGCACGGTGGACGGTGCGACGGCTTCCCGCCCGGGCACCGACTTCCCCGAGACGCGCGGTCCTTCGGCGCAGTCAGGGTCGGCTCCCACCCCGTCCCGCGCGGCCGGCCCGGCACCGGCCACCGCAGCCCCTGCACCGGCCGAGCCCCCGCCTGCCGGTCCAGGGCCGCTCCTGCTGCGGACTTCGGGACCTGACGTCCGCAGCGGCCCGCGAGACCGGCCCGCGGCCGCGCTGACCTTTCACGGGTCAGGCGATCCGGCGCTGGCCCGGCAGGTGCTGGCGACGTGCGCGGCATACGGCGCCCACATCACGGTCTTCGCGGTGGGCCAGTGGCTCGTGGCCAACCCGGTGCTGGGGCGGGCGATCGTCTCGG
Source organism: uncultured Intrasporangium sp. (assembly GCA_937873285.1). GTDB lineage: Bacteria > Actinomycetota > Actinomycetes > Actinomycetales > Dermatophilaceae > CALMNV01. Next base: position 6,864 of record CALMNV010000339.1, read on the forward strand.
CCGGTCACGACCTGGGCAACCACACGTGGTCCCACCAGACCCTGCCGCGGCTCACCGCGGCCGCCGCCCGGGTCGAGGTCGCCGACGGCGCCCGCGCGGTGGCCTCCATCGCCGGGTCGTCGGCGCTGCTCTTCCGACCCTCGGGCACTCCAGCGTCCACCCCGCTCATCCGCGCCGCCGCCGCAGCATCCGGCTACGCGCGCTGCGTGTCCTACGACGTCGACCCCGCCGACTACCTGGACCCTGGGCGTGACACGGTCGCCCGCCGTACGATCGACGGCATGCGGGCGGGATCCATCGTGAGCCTCCACCTCGGCCACGCCGGCACCGCCTCGGCCCTACCGGCGATTCTGCAGGCCATGGTCGACCGTTCTCTGCGGGCCGTCACCGTGACCGCCCTGCTGTCCTGAAGGGTGACGCGTGGCACCGATCCGCACCAAGACCGGCTCCTCCCGCGCATCGCACCGAGCGGCGCTGGCACGCAGCGGCGCTCTTGCGGTCGTCGCCGCGCTCGTCCTCGGCGCCTGCGACGGCGGGGCCGCGCTCGGCGGCCGAAGCCCGACCGGGCTGCCGGTGCCGCCGTCGGACGGCACGGCCAGCACGGCGCCCGCGGTCACCCCGTCCGCTGCACCCGGCTCCGCCGGCGCTCCGGCGACCCGTCCAGCAGCCTCGCCGCTCACCCTGCAGCCGTATGCCGCGGCCGGCGCCGGCCAGCTCACCGGCGCAGCCGTGCGGGCAAAGCGGCTGGTCTATGTCCCCAACCAGCTGTCCGGCTCGATGCAGGTCATCGACCCCGCCACCTACCGCGTGGTCGCCCGGTATCCGGTGCCGACCTCCCCCGAGCACGTGGTGCCCGCCTGGGACCTGTCCCGCCTGTGGGTCAACTCCGACGCCGGCAACGCGCTGACCCCTGTCGACCCAGTGACCGGCCGACCCGGCACGCCGGTGGCGGTCCGGGACCCCTACAACCTCTACTTCACCCCAGACGGGCGGTTCGCCCTCGTCATGGCGTCCCGCTTCCGGGCCATCGACGTGCTGGACGCCCGCACCATGCGCCTGGTCCGCTCGATCCCCGTCCCCATGTGCGCAGGCGTCAACCACGCCGACTACACCGCCGACCTGCTCCCCTTCATCCTGCTCATGGCGTTCGGCATGGGCCTGACCTTCGTGCCGCTCACCCTCACCGCGGTGCACCACCTGCGGGCCGAGGACTCCGGCATCGGGTCCGGTGTGCTCAACACGATGCAGCAGGTCGGCGGCGCGACCGGGCTGGCCCTGCTCGCGACGCTCGCCACCCAGGTCTTCACCGACCGGGGCGCCGAGCTGGCGGCCGCCGGGCAGGCCGCGGCCGCGCAGGGCGGGCCGCAGCCCACCCCGGAGCAGGCCCAGGCGCTGCAGCTCGCGATCCAGGGGCAGGTCTTCGCCGAGGGCTCGACCCAGGCGTTCCTCCTCGGCACCGGGCTGATGCTGGCGGCCTCGCTGGTCGTGTGGGTCTTCCTCGACGTCGACCGCCACGAGCTCGCCACCGACGGTCCGGGAGGCGCGCCGGTCCACGTCGGCTGACCGGCTCCCCGCCCGCCCGCCACCGTCCCGCCCGCCCGCCGCCACTTTCCCGCCCCATGCCGGAACCTGGGGCGAGGCACCCCGAACGTCCGGGTGCCTCGCTCCAGGTTCCGGTGCTTCG
>CALMNV010000340.1 GCA_937873285.1 uncultured Intrasporangium sp.
CGACGTCGGCACGATGGACTCCTACTACGAGGCGCACATGGACCTGGTGTCGATCCACCCGGTGTTCAACCTCTACAACTACGAGTGGCCGATCTACACGCTGCAGCAGCCGCTGCCGCCCGCCAAGTTCGTCCACGGCGGCGGCGATCGCGTCGGGGACGCGCTGAACTCGGCCGTCTCGCCAGGTGTCGTCGTCTCCGGAGGCCACGTCTACGGCTCGGTCCTCTCGCCGCTCGTCCGGGTGCACTCGTACGCCCACATCGAGGCGTCGGTGCTCCTCGACGGGGTGCACGTCGACCGGCACGCGAAGATCCGACGCGCCATCCTCGACAAGAACGTCGTCGTGCCCAAGCACTGCGAGATCGGCTACGACCACGACCACGACCGGGCTCGCGGCCTGCACGTCACGGATTCGGGGATCGTCGTCGTCGGCAAGGACCAGACGGTGGAGCCGTGAGCGCGACCGTCCCGGCCGCGGACGCGGGAGATCGCGCAGACGGGGAAGGGCCCCCCGCGAGCGCCGCCGACCCGCGCCCGGCCCGGGTCGGCATCCAGGTGCCGCCGCAGCACGCGGCATACGCGGACCTTCGTCGCACCTGCGCCACGCTGGAGGAGCTCGGTGTCGACGTGCTGTTCACCTGGGACCACTTCTTCCCGCTGAATGGCGACCGTGCCGGGCGGCACTTCGAGTGCTGGACCGTGCTCGGGGCGTGGGCGGAGGCCACTGAGCGCGTGGAGATCGGCGCGCTCGTGACGTGCAACTCCTACCGCAACCCCAACCTGCTCGCCGACATGGCGCGCACCGTCGACCACATCAGCGACGGACGGCTCGTGCTCGGCATCGGCTCCGGCTGGTTCCAGCACGACTACGACGAGTACGGCTACGACTTCGGCACCGCCGGCGGCCGGCTCGACGCCCTGGCCCGCGACCTTCCTGTCATCCGTGAGCGGTGGTCACGGCTCAACCCGGCACCCACCCGCCAGATCCCGATCCTCATCGGCGGCGGTGGCGAGCGCAAGACGCTGCGCATCGTGGCCGAGCACGCGTCCATCTGGCACGGCTTCGGGGACCCTCGGGCCATCGAGCACAAGCACCGGGTGCTCGACGCGTGGTGCGCCCGCCGGGGCCGCGACCCCCTCGAGATCGAGCGGTCGGCCGGGGTGGCGTTCGTGCCTGGCCGCAACCCGGATCAGTCCGGCGACTACGCCACCAACGCACAGCAGCTGCACGACGTCGGGACCCGGCTGTTCACCGTGAGCGTCGCAGCCGCCGACCCCGACCCCGACCTCGGCCGCGTCCGCGACCTGCTGGCCTGGCGCGACGAGGTCAACCGCACCTGAGGGTCGTATGCCGGATGGCCGGGACGGGCGGCTCGGCGCGCTTACTACCCTAGGCGTCGTGGAGCAGCCGACCCGAGCAGCCGGCCGGACGACCGGCACGCTCGACATCACCGTCACCGGTGCGGACCGACCCGGGGTGACCGGCGCGCTGCTCGAAGCGGTGTCCGACGGCGGCACCGAGGTGCTGGACATCCAGCAGGTCGTGGTGCACGGGCAGCTGACTCTGGCGCTGGTCCTCGCGCCCGGGGAGGACGGGCTCGCCGCGGCGCGTGCGGCCGCCACCGGGGTCGCCCAGCGGCTCGGGCTGAAGGCGTCGTTTGCGGCCGGCTCGGAGGAGGGGGCTCGCCCGCGGGCGAGCCGCGCCGCCGTGGTCGTGCTCGGCGCACCCCTGCAGGCGGCCGCCGTGTCGGCGGTGACGCGCAGCATCGCTCACCACGGCGCCAACATCGACCGCATCCGGCGGCTCTCGCGCTATCCCGTGACGACCGTCGAGTTCGACGTCTCCGGCGCCGACGTGCAGGGGCTGCGCACCGAGCTTGCGCTCGTCGCCTCGGCTGTGGGCGTCGACGTCGCCGTGGCGCCCGGCGGCCTGGCCCGCCGCGGACGCCGGCTGGTCGTGCTCGACGTCGACTCGACGCTCATCCAGCAGGAGGTCATCGAGCTGCTGGCCGCTCACTGCGGGCGCCTGGAGGAGGTCGCCGCCGTGACGGCGCGCGCGATGGCCGGCGAGCTGGACTTCGAGCAGTCGCTGCGTGCCCGGGTGTCCGCCCTGGCTGGGCTGCCCGCCTCGGTCCTGCAGGAGGTGCGGGATGAGATCGTCCTGACCCCCGGCGCCCGCACGCTCGTGCGGACCCTCACCCGGCTCGGCTTCACCGTGGGCCTCGTCTCCGGGGGGTTCATCGAGATCGTCGGCGACCTCGCGAGGGAGCTCGGCATCAGCCATGCCCGCGCCAACCGCCTGGAGATCCGGCGCGGACGGCTGACCGGACGGGTCGTCGGCGAGGTGGTGGACAGGGCTGGCAAGGCGCGGGCCCTGCGCGAGTTCGCCGCAGCCGAGGGGCTGCCGCTGAGCCGCACCGTCGCCATCGGGGACGGGGCCAACGATCTCGACATGCTGGCGGCGGCCGGGCTCGGAGTGGCCTTCAACGCCAAGCCGGTGGTCCGCGAGCAGGCGCACACCTCGGTCAACGTGCCCTTTCTCGACCCGGTCCTCTACCTGCTCGGGCTCACCCGGGAGGAGATCGAGGAGGCCGACGCGCAGGACGGCACGCCGACCGCCGCTCCCACCGGTCCCGGGCCAGCCTCACTAGGCTGACGAGATGGTGGCGAGCGCAGGGGTGGCGGGCGGCGGGCGCGCGAGGGTCGTGAGCGGCATACGGCTCGACGCGGACGGCGACGGCCAGGTGCGACGCACCCTGCTCGTCATCGGTGGTGCCGAGGACCGGGTGGGCCGCTCGGTCGTGCTCAAGCGGTTCGTCAAGCTCGCCGGCGGGCGGCGCTCGCGGGTCGTCATCGTCCCGACCGCGTCCTCGTTTCCCGAGGAGGTCGCGCAGACCTACCAGCAGGTGTTCACCCGGCTGCGGGGCGGGGAGGTCGACGTGGTCCACCCGCGCACCCGTCGGGACGCGGTCGATCCCGACATGGTCGAGCGGCTCGACGCCGCCACCGGTGTCTTCCTCACCGGCGGCAGCCAGACCAAGCTCGCCCAGAACGTCGTCGGCACCCCCGTCGGGGCCGCCATCCACCGGGCCTACGACCGCGGGGCGGTCATCGGGGGCACCTCGGCCGGGGCGTCCGTCCTCAGCCGCTTCATGATCTCGCTCGGCGAGGAGGGACTGACCCCACGGCAACGCTCCAGCCAGATCTCGGCGGGGCTCGACCTCGTGCCCGACGTCATCATCGACCAGCACTTCGACGAGCGGAGCCGCTATGGCCGGCTGATGGCCATGGTCGCGGCCTCACCACACCTGCTCGGGCTGGGCGTCGACGAGAACACGGCGGCGGAGATCCGCGACGGGCGGGTCCTCACCGTCATCGGGTCCGGCTCGGTCTTCGTCGTCAACGCCCGCAACGCCATCACGGACGCCCCCGACGCCC
>CALMNV010000341.1 GCA_937873285.1 uncultured Intrasporangium sp.
CAGCGCCCGCGCCGGGCGCCGTGCTCGCCGCGCCGGACCCGCGCTGGACGGCGGCGGACCAGCTGCCCGTGGACAGCGACTACGGCTCCTTCCTTCCAGCGGTGACGCGGTGGCCGTCAGTCGAGGCCTTCTCGGACGCTCCTGACTGGAGCCCGGGCGTGCACGTCGTCGACCTCCCGTCGGGCCTTCATGTGGACCTCTACCTCGGCGGGGACCCGGCCACCATCGCCGAGGATCGCGCCCTGCCGGTGATCTTCTCGGGCGCCGTGTCGAAGCGAAACGGCAGCCCCGGGCCGTTCTTCTCCGGCATCGGGCTCGGCAGGAGCATCGGCTCACCCTTCGTCGCCCTCAGCGACGCGACCCTCAACATGGACCGCGAGCTCACCCTTGCCTGGTATGCCGGCCGGTGCGGGGACGGGCTCCAGCACGCGACGCTCGCCCTGCTCACCGCGGTGTCCGCGCGCTACGGCCGAGAGCTGGTGCTCGTCGGCGGCTCGGGCGGCGGGTTTGCGTCGCTGCTCAACGCCGCACGGCTCGACGTCCCGGCCTCAGCCTTCGTGTGGAACCCGCAGACGGACCTGCTCGACTACCACCCGCGGATCCTCGCGCAGTATCTGACGCGGGCGTTGCCGGCCAGCCTCGCCGTGGTGGCGGCGATGTCCCGTGAGGAGCGCTCCGCCGCCTTGCTGGCCGGCGGCGTGGAGCACCGCGTGCGCCGCGCCGGGGCCGCGCCCGGCCAGCGCCGGGTGCTCTACCTGCAGAACGCCGGGGACGGCCACGTCATCGGTCACGCGGCGCCCTACCTGGAGCAGGGGCAGATGCGGCATACCGGGGGCGGCCGGTGGGCCGATGCCGAGGGCGTGCTGGTGGTCATCTCGGCCTTCGGCGAGGGGCACGACCCGCCTCCGCGCGAGGTCCTCGTCGAGGGGCTGCGAGCGATGCTCGACGCCTCGACGAGCCCCACGGAGGTCGTCGACCTGCTCCAGAGCCGCAGCCTGCTGCCGAGCACGGGGCTGGAGACGCTGCCCCGCGATCTGCGGGCGGAGGCCCAGAGCCTGCGGGAGAGCCTGTCCCTCACCGCGCGCCGGGATGCCAGTGGGCAGATTCGGGCCTCCCTGCAGTGGCAGGGCCTTCCGAACCGCTACGGCGGGATCAGCACGAGCTTCGAGCTCGCTGGCGGCGAGGCGACGGTCACGCGAAGCCATCGAGCAAACGCCGTCGTCGTGCCGGACGCCCCCACCGGCGTCTCCCGCGTCACCGCCCGGGTCCTCGACGGCTTCCAGCACGAGCTCTTCCAGCTCGAGGCCGACCTGCAGGCCGATCCGCAGCGGCTGGGGACCTACATCGTGGGCAGCTGCGTCGCCCGAGACTCCTTCGAGTTCCTCGACCCGCGCTTCTTCGCGCTGCGCGGCTATCTGGCCCGGCAGAGCCTCATCAGCGCCTTCGGCCGGCCCGCGAGGCAGCCGATGGACCCGGCCCGGCTGTCGAGCCCCTTCCAGCGGCGGATGCTCGAGGCGGACGCCGAGTCCGCCCTGCCAGAGCTCCTCCGGGAGGCCGCGCCGGAGGTGGACCTGCTCCTCTGGGACCTCGTCGACGAGCGCCTCGGCGTGCTGGACCATCCCGACGGCGGGGTGAGCACCGACTCTGTCGAGCTGCGCACCCACCGGGTGCGCTCGACGGCCGACACGCTCACCTCCACACCCTTCGGATCCGTGCAGCACCTCGACCGCTTCACGGCGGCGCTGCCGGCGTGGCGGGACCTGCTCGTCGAGCTGGAGCTGCTGGGACGCACGGTCCTCGTCGCCCCCCCCTGGGCGGCCCGGTCCACCACCGGTGAGCCGATCCCCACCAGCTTCGGCCTCAGCGCGACGGAGGCCAACCGGCTGACGCAGCCGTATCTCGAGCGCGCGGTCGAGGTGCTCGGCGTGCCGGTGGTCGGTCGCTCCCTGCCCGCCCCGACCGCCCTGCCCACGCACCAGTGGGGCCTTGCGCCCTTCCACTACGACGACACCACCTATCGGCAGCTCGCCACCGAGGTCTCGGCCACCGCTGCCACCCTGTGCCGGCCATTCGGGTGGGCCGAGGACCCCTCCGCGCGCACGAGGATCCCCACCGCGCAGCAGCGCAGCCCGGCCGGCAGGGACGTGCTCTCCGTGTCGCTGACCCAGACGGGCCCTCTGGAGGTGACCGCCACGGTCACAGCGTCCGACATGCTCTCCTGCGCCTTCGCGCTGCATGACCGGGCTCAGCAGCTCGCCATCACCCCATATCAGCGGACCGGCACGCACACCTTCCGCGTGCCCAAGCCGGACGTCTACCGTTGTCGCGCCTACGTGCTGCAGGTCGGCGGGCAGCGCATCCCCGTGGTCAGCTCAGCCCTTCGCGTGCGCTGACGACCGGGCGACGCCGACCCGGCCACCGGCCTCCCTCGGTCAGGGGCGCTTCCCCCGCGGCCCGGCCACCAGGCGCAGCAGTGCGGCGGTGACCTCCGACTGGGCGAAGCGCTCCCGGGCGACCCGCTGGTATGCCGCCGGGTCGCGTTGCGCGGTCGCGACCCGGTCGACGAGGTGCGCCACCGTCGGGCTGATCCACTCGCGCGGGTAGATCAGGTCCGACCCCGGCCAGGCGAGGAGCGCGGGCAGCGCACCGCTCGCGGCGCCGTCGGCGACGGTGAGGTGGAAGGACTCGAAGTCGCTGACCGATAGCGCCACGCCGATGCCGGCATACCACTGCGGCATGTCGTCGCCGTGCCCGTCGAAGACCACCGCCCCCGGATGGGCGGCGTCGATCCGCTCGGCTCGCGCGAGCTGGCTGTCGTAGTAGGCCATCTCGTCGGGCCGCTGCTGCATCCACGGGTAGTCCGCAGGGGTCTTGCCCTTGATCCGGAGCCGGTAGCGGCCGTCCCGGGCGAGCAGCACCTCGACGACGTCCAGGGCAAGGTCGAGCCGCTTCAGCTGCGGGACGATCCCGACCAGGCCCACCGCCCACCGCGCCTCGCCGGACTTGGGCAGGTCGAGCGCCGTGACGTCGACGGCGTTGGGCACGACGTGGCACTTCTCCCGCGGCAGGCCGTGGCTGTGGATCGCCGCCTCCCGCACGAGGTCGCCGACGAAGACGTATGCCGCCACAGCCTCGTGCCGGATCTGGGCCAGGTGCGGCCGGCGCAGCTCCTGCGAGTGCACCCGCACCACCAGCCGCTGCCCGGGGTGGACCCGCCGCGAATACCACACGGCGTTGCCGAGCGCCCATTCGCAGAGCACGACGTCGGCCCGCCCGAGCAGCTCCTCCGAGTGCTCCTCGTCGTGCTGGGTGTGACTGCGCCACTCGTCGAGCAGCACCTCGGCCCCGGCGTCCTCCAGGCCGCTCAGCAGGAAGTCGGCGAACTTCAGGTCGTGTCCCGCGACGACGACGGTGCGCCCGGCCAGGTCCCCGACACCGGCACCCTCGAGGTCGCCGGTCGCGTCGAGGGCACCGGCAGCACCTCCCACCGGGGACCGGGAGGGCTCGGGCTCCCAAGGCACGAGCAGCTTGACCCCACGGAGGGAGTCCGAGCGCAGTGCCGCGTCGAGGTCGCCGACCCGCGCGACCACCGGCGCCGCGACGAGACCCCCGCCGGAGTCCACGCACCCGACGGGTGTCGCCAGCGGCCGGCCGTGCTCGAGCTCGGGGTCGCTCACGGCCCCGATCCGCTCCCAGCTGCCGAAGCGCGTCGCGAGCAGCAGGTCCTCGAAGTGGGTCCGAGACACCGGGGCGGCCAGCCGTCCCCACAAGGCGACGTCCCCGCCGCCCTGCCCCGCGCGGTCCTGCCCAGTGCCGTCCCCGCGGTCCTGCCCAGTGCCGTCCTGCTCAGCGCCGTCCTCGTCGGCGCGCACCACCCCGGTCCACGGTGAGACGTGCACCCCGAGGGGCTCGAGCGCCCTGGTCGCGGCCTCCAGACCGTCGGTGACCTCCACCCGGCGCGGCAGCACCGACTGGGCGGCCACCGCCGCGACGAGCTCGGGGCGGCTCCCGTCGAGCACGACGGCATACGACGGCAGACCGGGAGCGGTGACCGGGATGCCGGCCGTGCGCGCGACGATGGTCAGCGCGGTGTCCACGGTGTGCGCGCGCAGCACGGCCCGCAGCTGCAGCCACGCCTCGCGCAGGCGGGACTGCGGGTCGCGGGCCCAGTCGTGCAGCAGCGCCCGCCACACGGCGCCCTCCCCCGTGCTCGGGATGGCCGAGCCGAAGGTCTCCTCGATGCCCCGCCCGGGCCCGGAGAGGACCACCCCGCCGCACGCGGCGACCTCGACGACCCGCCGGGAGAACATCGAGGGCGAGTCGGCGACGGAGTTGACGTTGAGGTTGGCCAGGTGTGACTTGTAGGAGTCGATGACCTCGCCGTAGGGCAGGCTGCCGCGCACGTGCCGCCGGAACTCCGGCGGGAACGAGTAGGGCGAGTCGGGGACCGCCAGCTGCCGGTCGTAGATGGCGAGGCCGTGTGGGCGGGCCGCGCCGAGCAGCCGGGCCAGCTCGGCCGACCGCTGCGCGTAGCGCTCGCCGTAGTAGGTGCCGGCGTAGGCGACGGTCCGCTCGAACGGCCGCCCGCCGGGCAGCGGGTTGTGGATCCGCGGCTGCGCGTAGAAGGGCAGCGACGAGGCGGTGCGGACCCGGCCGACGCCGGCGCGCAGATACCGCAACACCATGTTGCCGTCGGTGGTGAAGACGTGGTCGCATCGGCTCGCGGTGGCCACGAACCGGGCGAAGTGCACCGGGTCCTCCTTGTTCCAGAACACGCTCGGTATGCCGCGCTGCCGGGCCGCCGCGAGCAGGCCGGCCATGGCCCGGTCCTCCTCCTCGGAGTAGTAGCCGACGCCCCGGTGCCACTGGCCGCCGTTGCCCTCCCACGCGGACTCGACGAACACCAGGTCCAGGCCGTCGAGCTGGGCCGCCCAGTCGTGCCGGTCGAGGGGCACGACCTGCACCGAGGCGGCGAGGGTCGAGGTGGTGAACTCGTCAGCGACGAGGCCCACCCGCAGGCCGGCGAGCGACCGGCCCCGCGCCACGTCGACGCTCGCCCGGTGCCGGGCGTCGGCGACGGCGTGGGCCTCGCGCATGGTGGCCCCCAGCGCGCGCCAGTTGCGCTCGTCGAGGCACCACAGCCGGCCGGCGCGGCCGAGGTCGGCCCGCAGCTGCGGCTGCTCGATGAGGCGGCCCAGCACGTCGGCGAGCGCCGCGGCGTCGCCGGCGGGGAAGAGCACGGCGCGCTCCTCGCCGGCGCCTGCGATGTCGCTGTGCGGGGCGACGTCGGAGAGCACGACCGCCTTGGCGGCGCTCAGGGCCTCGAGCGGCTTGAGCGGGGAGACCATCTCGGTGACCGGCAGCGACAGGCGCGGGCAGGGCATGATCTCGAAGAGGCTGAGCACGCGCGGCATCTCGCTGGCCGGCATGCGGCCGAGGAAGCGCACGTGGTCCTCGAGACCGAGCCGGGCGGCCTGCTCGGTGAGCTGCGGCTCGGCGCTGCCCGAGCCGGCGAGCGCGACCTGGAAGCCGACTCCCCGGTCCTTGAGGATGGCGGCGGCCTCGATCAGCAGATCGAGGCCCTCGTAGGGCACCATGCTGCCGGCGAAGCCGATGACCGGCACGTCGGTGCGGACCTTGTGGCGGGCGGCATACGCGTGGTCCTTCGGCAGCGGCACGAACTCGCTCGGGTCGACCGCGTTGGGCGCGAGGCGGATCCGCTCGGGGTCGACGCCGCGGCGCACCAGCTCGTCCGCGGTCTGGGAGGTGATGGCGAGCACGACGTCGGCCTCCGTGGCCACGAGCGTCTCGAGCGCGACCTGCTCGGCGAAGCGCTCGGTGCGCTCCCAGCCGGGCTTGTCGGAGGCCTCGGTGATCTCCCACAGGCCGCGCACCTCGTAGACGAAGGGCAGGCCGAGGCGGCGCGCCGCGAGGAGGGCGGCGAGGCCGACACGGTGGTTGGACGCCGCGTGCAGGACGCTCGGGCGGGTCAGCCGGGCCTCGCGGACGAAGGCGTCGGCGCACTGGAGCACGTAGTGGTCGACGGGGCTCGTGCCGAGGTTGGCGCCGGGCAGGTGGACGTAGTCGATCCCGTCGACGCTGGCCACGTGCCGGCGGCTCGGTGGCCGGGCCCCCTCGACCTTGGCGTCCCACGGGTAGCCGGCCCGGCCCACGACGACGACGTCGGCGCCGGCGCTGCGCAGCCCCTCGGCCACGCCCTTGGTGCGCAGCGAGTAGCCGTTGGAGTTGAAGGCGGGGGTCGAGTAGGCGCAGTACATGACCCGCCCGCGCTCCGCGGTGTATGCCGGGCCGCTCGCCCGCGGGGGGATGTCCAGCCCCTGGCTGATGACGCGGTCGGCGCCCTGGATGCGGGCGGCGAGCTCGGCGCTGCGCTGGTCGAGCTCGCCGGCGATGTCGGGGTGCTCGCGCAGCAGCCGGGCGGGCAGGCGGATCAGGCCCTGCTGATACCACGCCCGGGAGAGCACGTGGCCGAGCCGCTGCGCGCCGCGCTCGTCGTCGAAGCGCTGGAGGAGCTCGTCGAAGGTGTAGTCGCTCAGGCGCCTCGGCACCGGCGGTGGGGTGCTCGTCGTGTCGGGGACCTCGC
>CALMNV010000342.1 GCA_937873285.1 uncultured Intrasporangium sp.
GCCGAGGAGGGACACGTCGCTCGTCGCGGGGCCGACGGCGACGACGCGGCCGACGAGCCCAGCGGCCGCGACGACCGCGGTGTCGACGACGGCGCCGTCCCGGGCACCGACGTCGAGGGTGACGCTGCGGCCACCGAGCGCGCTGACCTTGGTGGCCACGACACGCGCGGCGAGCAACGGTGCGGACACGGCTGACGGGCCGAGCAGCCGGTCCAGCCGGCCGAGGTCGGCGAGGCGGCGCTGCTGCAGGGCGACCGTGGTGGCCAGCCGCGCGTTCTCGGCCCGCAACCGCGCCAGCTCGTCGCCGGACGCCGGTGCCGTCAGCACCCGCTGGACCGGCCCGAACACGGCCGTGCCCGCCGCACGCACCGCCGTGGCGGCCGGTGACCCGGCGAGGTCGGCCGCGAGGAGCGCCACGGTGGTCGCGACCAGCACGGCGAGCAGCCGACCACGCGGACGGTGACCCATGACCCTAGAGCCGCTGGTCCTGGACGAGCACCCGCTCCAGGCCGGCGAAGTCGTCGACGCACCGCCCGGCGCCGCGGGCGACGGCGCGCAGCGGGTCCTCGGCGACGTGCACCGGCACCCCGAGCTCATGACGCAGCCGGGCATCCAGCCCCCGCAGCAGGGCGCCACCTCCGGTCAGGGTGATGCCGCGGTCGAGGATGTCGCCGGCGAGCTCGGGCGGGCACACGTCCAACGTGGCCCGCACGAGCTCGACGATCTGCAGCACAGGGCCCTCGACGGCCCGGCGCACCTCTGCCGAGCTCACCGTGACGGTCTTGGGCAGGCCGGTGACGAGGTCGCGGCCCCGCACGCGGGTCGTCAGCTCGGTGCGGAGCGGGAAGGCGGAGCCGACGGCCACCTTGATGTCCTCGGCGCTGCGCTCGCCGAGGAGGAGGGAGTACTCGGCCTTGACGTGGGCGATGACCGCCTCGTCGACCTCGTCACCGGCGACGCGCAGCGAGGTCGACGTGACGATGCCGCCCAGGCTGATCACCGCGACGTCCGTCGTCCCGCCCCCGATGTCGACGACCATGCTCGCCGCGGTCTCGTGGACGGGCAGCCCGGCCCCGACGGCCGCCGCCATCGGCTCCTCGATCATGTAGACCCGCCGGGCGCCGCAGCGGGTCGCGGCGTCCTCGAGCGCGCGCCGCTCGACGCCCGTGACCCCGCTCGGGACGCAGAGCCCCATTCGGGGCCGCACGAGCCGCGACTGGCGCACCTGGTCGAGGAACCACCGGAGCATCCGCTCGGTCTCGTCGGCGTCGGAGACCACCCCGTCCCGCAGCGGCCGCACGGCTCGGATGGAGCCGGGGGCGCGGCCAAGCATCTCCTTGGCCCGGGTCCCGGCGGCGACGAGCCGGCCCGTGCCCACCTCCACCGCCACGACGGACGGCTCCTCGAGGACGACGCCGACCCCGCGCGCATGGATGAGGGTGTTCGCCGTGCCGAGGTCGATCGCGAGGTCACGCCCCAGCCAGGGCGGAGAGGGCAACCAGGACACGGGGGTCTTCGTCGTGGTGGAGGCGGTCAGAGCTGGGGAAACCAGATGGCGACCTCGCGCGCGGCCGACTCCGGCGAGTCGGAGCCGTGCACGATGTTCTGCTGCACCGCGGTGCCCCAGTCACGGCCGAGGTCGCCGCGGATGGTGCCGGGGGCCGCGTCCGTGGGGTTCGTCGCGCCGGCCAGCGCGCGGAAGCCGCGGACGCAGCCCTCGCCCTCGATCACCGCCGCCGTGACCGGCCCCGACGACATGAAGTCGACGAGCGGCTCGTAGAACGGCTTGCCCTCGTGCTCGGCGTAGTGTGCGCCGAGCTGCTCCCGGGTCGGGGTGAGCACGGCCAGCGCGACGAGCGTGTAGCCCTTGGCCTCGACCCGCCGGAGCACCTCCCCCGTGAGGCGGCGCGCGACGCCGTCGGGCTTGACCAGGACGAGAGAACGTTCGCTGCTCACCGGGTCACCCTACCGGTGCAGCCGCTGGCCGTCGGACGCGTCGGTGCGGGTCCCCTGCAGCAGGCTGGCCACCCACAGCGCGAGGAAGACCAGGCCGGCTGGGAGCATGAGCGGCACGACCAGCGCGGACAGCAAGGTCAGCGCCTGGGCCAGCCACCCGAGCGTCAGGCCCCACGGTCCGCGCAGCAGGGCCGCCGAGAGCAGGCACAGGGCGGCGATCGCGCTGCCAGCCAGCAGGTATGCCGTGGAGCGCCCGCTGTCGGGGCCGGCGGCGGCCACGGCGCGGCCGACCAGCGCGCCGAAGAAGACGATGACCGACTGACCGGCGAGGACCGTGGCGAGCATCCGCCAGGTGAACCTCCCCGTCGTGCCGTAGAACCTCAGGCCGCGCATGCTGCGCCCCTCCCTGCTCGCCCTCGCCGGACAAGTCGTTCGTCAGTAGTTCTGCGTCGTGTCCCACGAGCGGATGATGGCCCGGGACTCCGCCTCGCTCGCCCCGGTGGCCTCGGCGTAGAGCGCCCGCGCCTCGTCCCTGCGGTCGGCCTCGATCAGGGCGCTGATCCGCAGCCGTGCCTCGTCGGTGAGCCGGCCCTCCGTCCACGAGGCGACGGCGTCCTTGACGCCAGGCCCCCGCCCGGGGACGAACCACGAGGACACCGCGCGCTTGGCGTCGACGAGGGGGGCGCCCGTCGCCTCGCGGTAGAGCTTGATCGCGTTGACCGTCCGCCCGCTGCTGATCTCCCGGCTGATCCGGGCGCGGACGCCGTCGGTCAGCCCCGAGTAGCGCTGCTCCGGGTCGCGGCGCCCCACGAGGCGCCCGTAGAGCACGACGACGACGGCGACGACGGCGAGCACGAGCAGGACCTTCACCGGGAACGGCATACGGCCAGCCTACGGCCCCGCCGGGGACGAGCCGGTCAGGCGTCGGCGCGGCCGAGGAGCCTCTGCACCTCCCCCACCGTGACCACCGACCCGGTCGCAAGGACCGCGCCGCCCAGACCCTCCTCCTCGGCCAGGGTGACGGCCTGCTCGAGGGCGTCGGGCAGGTGCGGCACGACCGTCACCCGGCTCTCCCCGAAGATCTCGGAGGCCAGTGCCCCGAGCCGCTCGGCCGGCAGCGCGCGGGGAGAGGAGCTGCGCGTGACGACGACGTGGTCGAGGGCCGGCTCGAGGGTCTCGAGGATTGCGGCGGCGTCCTTGTCGGCGACGATGCCGACCAGTCCGACGAGCCGCGAGAAGGCGAACGCCTCGCCCAGGGCCGCCACGAGCGAGCGGGCACCGTGCGGGTTGTGCGCCGCGTCGACGAGGACCGTCGGGGAGCGCCGGACGACCTCCAGGCGCCCCGGGGAGGTCATCCCCGCGCATGCTGCCGCAAGCACGTCGGCGTCGAGCGGCTGGGCTCCGCCGCCGAGGAAGGCCTCGGCGGCGGCGACCGCGGTGGCCAGGTTGTGCGCCTGGTGCGCGCCGTGCAGCGGCAGCAGCAGGTCGCCGTACTCACCGGCGAGGCCCCGGACCGACACGAGCTGACCTCCGAGGGCGACCTCCCGGCGCAGCACACCGAAGTCGCGGCCCTCCAGCGTGAGCCGGGCCCCGACGTCCTCGGAGCGCTCGGCGAGCACCGCGACGACCTCCTCGGGCTGCTCGGCCGCGACGACGAGGGACCCGGCCTTGATGATGCCGCTCTTCTCGCGGGCGATCGCCTCGACGTCGTCGCCGAGCAGGTGGGTGTGGTCGAGGTCGACCGGAGTGACGACCGCCACCTGCCCGTCGGCGACGTTGGTCGCGTCCCAGGTGCCGCCGAGGCCGACCTCGACGACGGCCACGTCGACCGGCGCGTCCGCGAACGCGGCATACGCCACCGCCACGAGCATCTCGAAGAAGCTCAGCCGCCTCCCCCCGGCGCGCAGTGAGCGCTCGTCGACGAGGTCGGCAAGAGGCGCCACGTCGGCGTAGGCGGCGAGGAACTGCTCCGGCCCGACGGGCCTGCCGGCGACGGTGATCCGCTCTCGCAGGTCGTGCAGGTGCGGGGAGGTGAAGCGGCCGGTGGTCAGGCCCGCCTCGGTGAGGATGGCGTCGACCATCCGGCTCGTGGAGGTCTTGCCGTTGGTCCCGGTCACGTGGACGACCGGGTAGGTCCGCTGCGGGTCCCCGGCCAGCCGGGTCACCGCAGCGATGCGTTCGAGGGTGGGGCCCACGTCGTGCTCGGGGATGCGGGCGAAAATGTGCTCCTCTGCCTGCCGCATCCGCTTGCGCAGCTCGAGGATCCGCCCCGCCTCCTGCGCGGCTGCGTCCGGTCGACCGGTCATGGCTGCTCCTCGGTCTCGGCAATGGCGCCCGTCTCGGGGCCGTCGGCGCGGCTCAGGTGACGAGCCACCCACACGCTGTCGGGGATGTAGGAGCCGCCAGGCTCCACGCCGGTGCGCACGAAGCCGTGGCGGGCGTAGAACCGGCCCGCCTGCTCGTTGGCGGCGAGGTGCGACAGGGATATCCGGGAGCGACCGAGGTCCGCCGCGCGCTGCACCACCGCCTCGAGCAGGGCACTGCCGACCCCCGTCCCCTGGTGCTCCGGCAGCACGTAGAGCTTCCACAGCAGCAGCACGTCGTCTCGCAGCCCGTATGCCGCCATGCCGACGACGACGCCGTCTCGCTCGAGCACGAGCGTGCGGCCGAGCCGGATGGACTCGACGACGACGTCGCTGGTCCACCACTTGGCCAGGCCCATCTCGACGTAGTCGCACCCGGCGATCGGCTCGAACGTGGCCCGCCACGTGCGGTGGCCGACGGAGACGACGGCCGCCACGTCGTCTCCGGTCGCGGTGCGCACGCCGCGCGGACCGGCGCCGACCGCGGGCACCCCGGCCGGGCGATCGTCGCCGTGGGAGCGGCTCATCGCTTGCTCACGACGACTCGGGCGGCCAGGCCGTCCCCGACGGAGACCGCCGTGCCCACCTCCCCCGGAAGCCGGGAGTCCGGGCCGGCGGAGGCGAGCTGGACGGCGAGGGTCTCACGGACGATGAGGTCGCGGTGCGTCACCGTGGCCTCGAAGACCTCGGGGTCGCCGACGACGGTGAGGCTGATGCGGTCGGTGACGTGCAGGCCGGCATCGCGCCGGGCCTGCTGCACAGCCCGGACCAGGTCGCGCGCCACGCCCTCGACCGCGAGCTCGGGGGTCACCGTCGTGTCGAGCACGACGAAGCCGCCGCCGGGCAGGGTCGCCGTCGCGCCCCGCCCCGCCGCCTCGCCGGAGACGACGGTGTCAAGGGTGTACTCGCCCGCGACGAGCGGCAGGCCGCCCGCGGTGACGACGCCGTCGGGCGACACCGACCAGTCCCCTGACTTGCTGCCGCGGATCGCGGCCTGGACGTCCCGGCCGAGGCGCGGGCCGGCAGCGCGGGCGTTGACGGTGAGGCGCCGGCTGATCCCGAAGTCGGCCTCGCTCGCGCTGGCGAGCTCGACGAGGGCCACCTCCTTGACGTTGAGCTCGCTCGCGACGATCGACCGGAACGGCTCGAGTGCCTCCGGCTGCGGCACGACGACGGTCAGGCGCGCCAGCGGCAGCCGGGCCCGCAGCGATCGCGCCTTGCGCAGGCTCGACCCGGCCGCGCACACGTCGCGGGCCCGGTCCATCGCGAGGACGAGCCCGTGGTCGGCGGGCAGGTCCTCGGACCGGGGGTAGTCCGCCAGGTGGACGGACCGGTTGCCGGTGAGGCCGCGCCAGATCTCCTCGGTCGTCAGCGGCAGGAGCGGGGCGATGGCGCGGGTCACGGTCTCGAGCGCCGTCCACAGCGTGTCGAACGCCGCGAACGACTGCTCCGACTCCCCGCCCCAGAACCGGTCTCGCGAGCGGCGGATGTACCAGTTGGTCAGCACGTCGAGGAAGCCGCGCATCGTGTCGCAGGCCGCGGCGATCTCGTAGGCGCCGAGCTGGGCCTGCATCGCGGCGACGAACTCGCGCAGCTTGGCCAGCAGGTAGCGGTCGAGCACGTCGTCGGAGTCGGTGGCGCGGCGGGCGTCGTAACCCTGCCCGCCGCGGGCGGCGTTGGCGTAGAGCGCGAAGAAGGACCACGCGTTCCACAGGGGGATCAGCACCTGGCGCACGCCGTCGCGGATGCCCTGCTCGGTGACGACGAGGTTGCCGCCGCGCAGGATCGGGCTGCTCATGAGGAACCACCGCATGGCGTCGGCCCCGTCCCGGTCGAAGACCTCCGAGACGTCGGGGTAGTTGCGCAGCGACTTGCTCATCTTCTGCCCGTCGTAGCCGAGCACGATGCCGTGGCTGACGCAGGACCGGAAGGCCGGCCGGTCGAACAGCGCCGTCGCCAGCACGTGCAGCGTGTAGAACCAGCCTCGGGTCTGGCCGATGTACTCGACGATGAAGTCCCCCGGGAAGTGGTGCTCGAACCACTCCGCGTTCTCGAAGGGGTAGTGCACCTGGGCGAAGGGCATGGACCCGGAGTCGTACCAGGCGTCGATGACCTGCCGGACCCGGCGGTAGGTGCCCTCCTCGCCGGGCAGGGTGAAGGTGACGTCGTCGATGAACGGCCGGTGCGGGTCGAGGTCGGCGAGGTCCTGGCCGGTGAGCTCCGAGAGCTCGGCCAGCGAGCCGACGGCGATCATCCGCGCGGGGTCGGCGTCGTTGCGCCAGATC
>CALMNV010000343.1 GCA_937873285.1 uncultured Intrasporangium sp.
ACACCACGTAGGCCCGAGCCACCTGCTCCGGGCTCGCCCCGGTCTCCTCGGCGGCGCGGAAGGCGAAGGTGATCCCACCGCGGTTGACCATGGAGTTGACCACGGAGGTGGTGACGATCTCCCGGCGCAGCGGGTGCTCGGCGATCTCGGCGGCATACGGGCTGCGCAGCGGCTGCGGGAAGTAGTCGGCGAGGGTGGAGCGAAACCAGGGGTCGTCGGGCAGCGCCGACGCCAGCAGCTGGCTCTTGAGGTGGAGCTTGGCGTAGGCGGACAGCACGGAGCACTCCGGCGACACCAGCCCGATGCCGGCCTTCTGACGGCGCGCGATCTCCGCGTCGCTCGGCAGGAACTCCAGGGCGCGGTCGAGGCCGCCGTGCTCCTCGAGGTGCTGGAGCAGCCGCTCGTGGACGGCGAGCATGCCGTGCTGCTGCGCGCGGGCGTTGCCGAGCAGCACGTTCTGCTCGTAGTTGTCCCGCAGCACCTGACGCGCCACCTCGTCGGTCATCGAGGCGAGCAGCGCGTTGCGCTGCTCCATGCTCAGCTGCCCGGAGCGGGTGAGGCCGGTGAGCAGGATCTTGATGTTGACCTCGTGGTCTGAGGTGTCCACCCCCGCACTGTTGTCGATGGCGTCGGTGTTGACGTGGACGCCGGCCAGGGCCGCCTCGATGCGGCCCAGCTGACTCATCCCAAGGTTGCCGCCCTCACCGACGACCTTGCAGCGCAGGTCGCTGCCGTCGACCCGGATGGCGTCGTTGGCCCGGTCACCGATCTCTGCGTTGCTCTCGGTCGACGCCTTGACATAGGTGCCGATGCCGCCGTTCCACAGCAGGTCGACCGGGGCCTGCAGGATCGCCCGGAGCAGGTGCGCCGGGGTGAGCGCGCGCGCCTCGGGCGCGATGCCCAGGGCGGCCGCCAGCTGCGGGCTGACCGGCACCGCCTTGGCGGCTCGGTCGAAGACACCGCCGCCGGCCGAGATCAGGCTGCGGTCGTAGTCCATCCAGGACGACCCGGGCAGCTCGAAGAGCCGGCGGCGCTCCTCGAACGAGACCTCCGGGTCCGGGTCGGGGTCGAGGAAGATGTGCCGGTGGTCGAAGGCCGCGACGAGCCGGATGTGCCGGGACAGCAGCATGCCGTTGCCGAAGACGTCGCCACTCATGTCACCGATGCCCACCGCGGTGAAGTCCTCGGACTGGCTGTCGACGCCCATCTCGCGGAAGTGCCGCTTCACGGACTCCCACGCCCCGCGGGCGGTGATGCCCATCGCCTTGTGGTCGTAGCCCGCGGAGCCTCCGGAGGCGAAGGCGTCGTCGAGCCAGAAGCCGTAGTCGGCCGAGCGGGCGTTGGCGACGTCGGAGAAGGACGCGGTGCCCTTGTCGGCGGCGACGACGAGGTAGGTGTCGTCCTCGTCGTGGCGGACCACGCGCGGGGGCGGCACCGCCGCCCCGGAGACGAGGTTGTCGGTGAGGTCGAGCAGCCCGGAGATGAAGAGTCGGTATGCCGCGATGCCCTCCTCGAGCCACGCCCGGCGGTCGGGCGCGGGTGGCGGGAGCTGCTTGGCGAAGAACCCGCCCTTGGAGCCGGTGGGCACGATGACGGCGTTCTTGACCATCTGCGCCTTGACCAGCCCGAGGACCTCGGTGCGGAAGTCCTCGCGCCGGTCCGACCAGCGCAGCCCGCCGCGCGCCACCCTGCCGAACCGCAGGTGCACCCCCTCGACCCGCGGCCCGTAGACCCAGATCTCGAACATCGGCCGGGGGGCCGGCAGGTCGGGGACCTGCTTCGGGTCGAGCTTGATCGACACGTAGGGCTTGGGGGACCCGCCGTCGTCGACCTGGTAGTAGTTGGTGCGCGAGGTGGCGAGGACCACGCCGAGGAGCGCGCGGATGATGCGATCGTGGTCGAGGCTCGCCACCGTGTCGAGCGCACCCGAGATGCCCTCGACGAGGGCCCCCGAGCGCGTCGCCCGCTGCTCGACGCCCGCCGGGTCGGCAGCGAACGCGTCGGGGTCGAACCGGACCTCGAAGAGCTCGACGAGACTGCGGGCGATCGCGGGGTGGCTGCCCAGGGCGGACTCGACGTAGTTCTGCGAGAAGGTGGACCCGGTCTGGCGGAGGTACTTCGCGACCATGCGCAGAATGAGCACCTGACGCCACGTCAGGCCGGCGGCGAGCACGAGGGCGTTGAACCCGTCCGACTCGGCCTCGCCGACCCAGACCGCGCGGAAGGCGTCCTCGAAGCGGGCTCGCGCGTCGGCGCTCGTCTCCGCCGTCCCCCAGGCCCGCGCGTCCGCCGCCTGCAGCCCGAAGTCGTAGACGTGCAGCACCTGCCCGTCCGGCCCGTCCACCTCGTAGGGACGCTCGTCGGTGACCTCGAGCCCGAGGTGGGTGAACAGCGGGAGCACCCGCGTCAGGGACAGGGCGCCGCGCCGGTAGAGCTTGAACCGCCGCTCGGTGTCCGAGGGTGCCTGGGGGTGGCGGTACAGGTGCAGCCCGGTGGCCTGCTCGCTCGCGCCGTCCTCCTCGAGGCGATCGAGCCGCTCGAGGTCCTCGGCCGCCGTCGTGACGTCGAAGTCCTCCTTGTAGGCCTCCGGCAGGCCCTTGCCGTATGCCGTCAGCAGCCGTGCGGCGTGCTCCGGGCCGCGGGTCCGGCGCAGCACCTCGGCAAGGTCCTCCTCCCAGGTGCGGGTGGCGTCGACGACCCGCCGCTCGACCTCCGCCTCGTCGACGGGCGGGATCTCCTCGCCCGACGGCATACGGACGACGTAGTGCAACCGGGCGAGGGTGGAGTCGCTGACCCGGGTCGCGCTGTCGATGCTCTGGCCGCCCCAGGCCGCGAGCAGGATCCGCTCGATGCGCAGGCGCACCGTGGTGTTGTAGCGGTCGCGAGGAAGGTAGACGAGGCAGGAGACGAACCGGCCGAACTCGTCGCGGCGCAGGAACAGCTTTGTGCGGCGCCGCTCCTGCAGGTGCAGCACGGTCGTCGCGATCTCGGCCAGCGCGGGCGCGCTGGTCTGGAACAGCTCGTCGCGCGGATACGTCTCGAGGACCTCGAGGACGTCCTTGCCGGAGTGGCTCTCCGGGCGCAGACCGGTGAGGCGCAGCACCTCCTTGGCTCGCACGTCGAGCAGCGGGATGTCGTGGATGGTGTCGTTGTAGGCGGCGGAGGCGAACAGCCCGAGGAAGCGCATCTCGCCGACGCACTCGCCCGTCGGGGCGAACCTCTTGACGGAGATGTAGTCGAGGTAGACGTTGCGGTGCACGGTGGAGCGTGAGTTGGCCTTGGTGATGATCAGGACGGTGCGGTCCCGGGCCGCCCTGCTCGCCGCGCTGGTGAGCACGATGCCGGAGCCCGCCTGCGGCCGGTCATAGCGCAGCAGCCCGAGGCCGGTCCCGGCGACGGAGCGGGAGATGTCCTTGCCGCCCTCCCGGTGCAGGGCGTACTCGCGGTAGCCGAGGAAGGTGAAGTTGTCGGCGGCGAGCCACTCGAGGAAGCGCCCGGCCTCCCGGGCCCCGTCGGGGTCCGTGCCCGGCGGCGGGGCGGTCCGCAGCTCCTTGGCCAGGGTGAGCGCGTGCGCCCGCATCTTGGGCCAGTCCTCGACCGCGTCCCGCACGTCGTCGAGCACGTGGCGCAGCCGCTGCTCCACCTCGTCGAGCGCCTCCTCCGGCAGCCGGTCGACCTCGAGGTGCATCCACGACTCCTGAACGACGGCGGTGCCACCGTCCTCGGGCCGGTCGGGGCGCGCCGCGGGGTCGAGGATGACGTCGCGCAGCCGGCCCGTGATGTCGCGCAGCACCGACAGCTGGGGGTGGACGATGAGCTGCACCCCGCTGTCGAAGCCACCCAGGGCGGAGACCGTCGAGTCAACGAGGAAGGGCATGTCGTCGATGACGATCTCGACGACGGTGTGGGGGCTGTCCCACCCGTCCCGCCCGCGGGTGGGGTTGAACGCCCGAACGTTGAGCGTGCCCTCCGGCCGCCGGTCGGCGAAGTCACGGTGCCCGAGCGCGATCGCGGACAGGTCCTCGGGGTCGCGGGAGAGCAGGTCCTCCGTGGCCACCAGGTGGTAGTAGGCCCGCATGAAGGGCTCGAGGCCGGTGGCCGATGACGCGGCGGCGTGCAGGACGTCGCTGCGCGACGGGTCGATGGACGTGGACATGCGCTGGCGCTTCCTCACGGGTCTGCCGGGCCGGCACACCGTCGTGCCGACCTCCTCACCAGATGAGCCTAGCGCCGGGGCGCCGGAGCGCCGAGCGCGGTGGAGAACCGGCGCGCCGGGCACGGGCTGGTGCCTACAGTGGAGGCATGACGGACCGGGACGACGGCGACTTCGCGGCGCTCGCCCCCTCCCGGGCCGCACTGGCACGGGCCCGGCGCACCACCCGCGCGGTGGCTGACGACCTGCTCACCCACCTGCCTGACGTCGGTGACCCGGCCGCCCAGCGTCTGCTGGACGCCTGGGTCGAGCAGGCCACCGACACCGCCCGCGCCCTGTCCGAGGCCCTCGAGGAGCGCCTTGTCCACCGAGCGCCTTCGTTCGCGGCGCCCGCCGCGGGCAGCTGTGCAGCGGACGGCTCGGCACCGCAGCCCTCCCCGGCAGCTGTCTCGGTCCCCGGTGCGGGCACGACGACGTGACTTCCGCAGCGGGAGACCCCACCTCCGTGTCGGTGCTCGGTGGCGCGCTGCGCGGGCACGCGCTGCGCCTCGCCCGCCTGCTCGAGGAGCTCGACGGGCCGGCCCGCCGCGCCGTCCGCGCCGGCCACCCGGACCCGACCGCGCCGGAGCGGGAGCTTTACCTGGCCATCAGCGATCGAGTTTACGAGCGCCTCTTTACGCGCCAGTCGTTCCGGGTGGTCGTTGAGCAACTCCGCATCGCGCTGCTGGTCGTGAATCTGCAAACTGAGGAGGTCGTACAATGGATAAACTAGCCACCTACCGCGAAGCCATCAAGCGGGCCATCAACAGGTACGTCGAGATTGACCGCCGCTACCCGACGCCGGGTGTGGAGTCTTACCTGATCGCGGACGAGGCCGGGGACGATTACATCTGGCTGAGCCTCGGCTGGAAGGATGGTCGGCGGGTGAATAACGAACACCTGTTCGTCCGCATCC
>CALMNV010000344.1 GCA_937873285.1 uncultured Intrasporangium sp.
AGCGCGAGGTGCTCGGCGGCGGTGCGGCGGGCAGCGTCCGCGGACATCCCCTTGACGTCGCGCAGCGGGGCCATGACGTTGCCCAGGGCGGTCTTGTTGAGGAAGAGGTTGAAGTGCTGGAACACGAAACCCAGGTCGGTGCGCTTGGCTGCGGTCTGCTTCGGCTTCTCCGGGACGAGCCGCCCGTCACGCTCCTCGTAGCCGACAAGGTGGCCGTTGACGAGAATCCTCCCGTCGTCGAGGGTCTCGAGCTTGTTCAGGCACCGCAGGAGGGTGGACTTGCCTGAGCCTGACGAGCCGAGGATGACGACGACCTCCCCCCGGTGGACGTCCAGGTCCACGCCGCGGAGCACCTCGACCGTCGTCACCTGGCTGCTCCTGCCCCGCAGCCGTCCCCACCAGCCCGGCCTGCGCTCGGTGCGGAAGGTCTTGTGGACCTGCCTGACCGAGACGACGACGGAGCCCGCCGCGTCCTCGTCGGGGCCGACTCCGGATGCGTCACTCATGGATGCGAGCCCTTCTCTCCATCACCACGACGACTCGGGCCAACGGCAGGCTGATCACGAGGTAGAGCGCGGCGGCAGCGGTGTAGACGGCGGTCGTGTCGAAGGTCTGACTGTTGATGTTGTTGGCGGTCTTGAGGATCTCGGTCACGGCGATCACCGAGGTCAGCGCCGTGTCCTTGACCATCGCGATGAAGTAGTTGCCGATGGGGCCGAGCGAGACGACGAACGACTGCGGCAGGACGATCTTCCACAGGGTCTGCGAGGGGGTGTACCCGAGGGACAGGGCCGCCTCGGTCTGCCCGTGCTCGACGGAGAGAATGGCGCTGCGGAACACCTCCGAGAGGTATGCCGCGTAGTTGATCCCCAGCCCCAGGATCCCCGCCGGCAGCGGGTTGATGTCGATGCCCGCAGCGGGCAGCACGAAGTAGATGTAGACAAGCTGCACGAGCAAGGGCGTGCCGCGGATGATCTCCACGAAGGTCACGGCTGCGGCTCGTAGCACCCGGCTGCTGGAGATGCGCAAGAGCGCGAGCACGAGGCCGAGGACGAGGGCGAGGGCCATCGCGCCGAAGGCCAGCTGGATCACGACCGGTGACGCCGCGAGGAGATCCGGGAAGTATCTGAGGACACTGTTGACGAAGTCCACTGGTGCTCCTGCCTGCGGTCGTGCTGGCGGGGTGGCGGGCGCCTCGCCACCCCGCTCGCGGGGTCACTTGGCGGCGTTGGCCTGCGTCAGACCGTACTTCTGCAGGATCTGCAGGTAGTCCGGTGACGCCTTGAGCTCCTTGAGCCCGCTGTTGAGGTCCTGCAGCAGCTGCGTGTCCTCCTTGCGCACCGCCGCGCCGATCGCGCCAGGGAAGTACGGCGTGTAGGGAGTGACGATCTTCAGCTTCGGGTTGGGCTTCTGCTTGAGTGACCAGGCCACCACGGCCGCGTCGGTGAACGCCACGTCGACCTGGTTGTTCTCGACTGCCTTGAGCAGCTCCGCCTGGGAGTTGAAGTACTTGATCTCCTTCGGCCCGAGGCTCTTGGCGAGCTCGATGAAGGCAGTGCCGGTCTGGGCGCCGATCACCTTGCCCTTGGCCTCCTCGCGCTTGGTCATGGCCGACGTGCCCGGCACCACCATGCCCTCGCCCTGGGTGTACCACACGTCGGTGAAGTTGACCTTCTTCTTGCGCTCGTCGGTGATGTACATGGCGTCCACCACGATGTCCGCCTTCTTCGTCCCGATGGAGGGGATGAGCGTGGCGAAGTCGGTGGTGTAGACCTCGAGCGTCCACCCCTTCTTCTTGGCGATCCAGTTGATCATCTCGCCGTCGATGCCGGTCAGGTTTCCTTGCGGATCCTTGTACGAGAAGGGTGCGTCGTTGGACGTCGCGATCTTGAGGGTCGTGCCGCTGCCGGCGCTGGCGCCCGCAGCGGCCCCGGAGCCGGAGCCGGACTGCCCGCACGCGGCGAGGCTCCCGGTGAGCAGCAGGGCTGCAGTGGCGGCGCGGACGACGGTGCGGCGAGTGGTGTTCATGATGCCTCCTGGTTGGTCGCTGGACTGGGCACACTCTGCGCTGCGTGGTGGGCGAACCGACGTGACCGGAGCGCTGCGCTCGCTCCGTGGGCGGCCATCCCTTCAAAGGCCGAGATCCGCTCGACGTGGGGGGCCAGGTGGGGCGTCGCCTCGCGGACCACCCGCTGATAGGTCAGGGGGCGCAGGAAGCGGGCGACGGACAGGCCCGCCGAGGACCGCGCGACGCCTCCCGTCGGAAGGACGTGGTTCGTGCCCGTGATTCCCTTGTCCGAGTAGGCGACCGTGGACCACGGGCCGAGGAAGAGCGACCCGTAGTTGCTGAGGTTGTGCAGATACCACTCGTCGTCCTGCGTGATCACCTCCAGGTGCTCCGGAGCCAGGATGTCCATCACGGCCGCGGCGGTCTGCGCGTCCTCCACCCACAGGACCCTGCCGTAGTCGCGCCACGCGGCGCCGGCGATCTCGCGGGTCGCCAGCCCGCGCAGCTGACGCTCCACCTCCTCGATGACGCCCTCCGCGAGGGAGCGCGACGTCGTGACGAGGGCGGCGGGTGACTGTGGCCCGTGCTCGGCCTGGGCGAGCAGATCCGCTGCGACCATCTCCGCGTCCGCGGTGTCGTCCGCGAGCACGGCGACCTCCGAGGGGCCGGCGAGCAGGTCGATGCCGACGACTCCGAAGAGCTGTCGCTTCGCCTCCGTCACGTAGGCGTTGCCCGCCCCCACAAGCATGTCGACCGGTTGGCCGTCGAGCAGCCCGAACGCCATGGCCGCGAGGGCCTGGACTCCGCCGATGACGAAGGCACGGTCGACGCCGGCGAGGTGGGCGGCATACAGCACGGCGGCGTTCCCGCGCTCCGGGGACACGGGCGGGGTGCACGCCGTGACCGTCGGGACGCCGGCGGTCTTGGCGACCCCGACGGTCATGAACGCGCTCGCCAGGATGGGGAAGCGGCCGGCTGGCAGGTAGGCGCCGACCGAGGCGACGGGCACATAGTGGTATCCGGCGACGACGCCGGGCAGGATCTCGGTCTCGCCGCCCGAGAGCCCCCGACGCTGCAGCTCGGCGAACCGCCGGGTGCGGTCCGCGCCCGCCTCCAGGGAGGCCCGCAGGTCGGCGTCGAGCCCGTCGCCGCTGTGGGCGAGCGCGTGACGGGTAAGCTCGATCGGGCCGCCCCCCCACCCGTCCAGCCGACGGGAGTAGTCGAGGACCGCGCTCAGGCCGTCGCGCTCGATGGTCGCCAGCATCTCCGAGACGGTCTCACTCACCTCGGGCAGGCGTTGGGCAGGCACACCGCCCACGGCCGGTGCCTTGAGCTCCTCGTAGGCGCCGGGTATGCGGACGGCTCGGGTGTGGTCCAGGTCCATGGCGCACGAGACTAGGGCTCGCCCTCGCTCAGGGGAAGGCTGTGTGAACCTGTGACATCGATAGGCTTCAGTTGTGGATACCGCGACTCTCGCCCAGCTGCGCGCGTTCCTCGCCGCCGCCGAGGCTCGCTCCTTCACCGGAGCCGGACGGCGGTTGGGCACCAGCCAGGCCGCCGTCTCGGAGCATGTCGGCCGGTTGGAGGAGTCGCTCAACGCCCGACTCTTCGTGCGTGATCGGAGCGGGCTGGTGCTCACAGCGGCCGCTCACGAGCTGCTGCCCCATGCGCGGACCGCGCTCGACGCTGTCACCGCGGGCACCGAGTCCGTGCGGTCGCTGTCCTCGCTGCAGGGCGGCGTCTCGACGTTCGGGGTCCTGCGCTACGCCTCCTACTACGACCTGTCAGATCTGGCGCTGCGCTTCCACCAGCGCTACCCGGCCGTGCGCATCCGGATGGTCGGGATCTCCTCGAGTCTCGTGGCTGCCTCCTTGCGAGACGGACTGATCGAAGGAGGTCTCGTCGTCCTTCCGGTGGACGTCGAGGGGCTTGCCGTGAAGGCCCTGGCGCGGGACGAGGTGCTCTTCGCCTCCACCGCCCGTGAGGCGGACGCCGGACCTGTCTCGATCGAGGAGCTGGCCGACGGGCCCTTGGTGCTCTATGACGCGCACGCGGGGTGGATGGACCCCACGCGCCGGCAGCTGCAGGAGCGAGCGCTTCGTCAGGGGATCGCGCTGCAGGCGACGATCGAGGTCGAGCTCGCGGAGACCGCGGCCCGCCTCGTCTCCGCCGGGGCGGGCAGTTCGGTCTTCGCGCGGGCGTTGACGACATCGGCGGCCTTTCCGGCGAACGTGCGGCTCTTTCCCTTCGCCCCGCCGCTCTATGACACGATCGCCCTCGTCACCCGGCTTCACGCCTACCTGTCCCCAGCCACGTTCCGCTTCGCGAGGATGGCGGAGGCGGCCATCTTGAACACGTTCCGCACCCGACTCGACGACTCCTGGCGCATTCCTTACTGAGCCGGCGCGCCCGGGTGATCGGCGGCCCTGCCGAGCGACTCGCTCAGACGCGGCGCAGGACGGCGGTCACCTTCCCGAGAATCGTCGCGTCCGCGCCGTCGATCGGCGCGAACTGCGGGTTGTGGGGAAGCAACCACACGCGCCCGTCGGCGCGCTTGAAGGTCTTGACCGTCGCCTCGTTGTCGAGCAGAGCCGCGACGATGTCGCCGTTGTCGGCTGTGGGCTGCTGGCGCACGACGACCCAGTCGCCGTCGCAGATCGCGGCCTCGACCATGGAGTCACCAACCACCTTGAGCAGGAAGAGCTGCCCCTCGCCGACGATCTGCTTGGGCAGCGGGAAGACGTCCTCGACGACCTCGTCCGCAATGATCGGCGCTCCTGCGGCGATCCGGCCGAGAACCGGCACGTACGAGGCCTCCGGCCGAGAGTCGCCCAGGCCCGTGACGTCGTCCGCTTGCGGCGACTGGTCGACGACCTGCCTCGTGGCGCGGTATCCGCGTTCACCCGCGTCGGGCGAGATCACCTCGAGGGCCCGAGGGCGATTGGGGTCGCGGCGCAGGTAGCCCTTGCGCTCCAGGGCGGTGAGCTGGTGGGCGACGCTCGACGGACTGGCCAGGCCGACCGCCTCCCCGATCTCGCGCATGCTCGGCGGGTAGCCGCGACGATCGACGGAGTTTCGGATGACCTCCAGCACCCGGCGCTGGCGCACGGTGAGGCCATCGCCCTTGTCCCGCTCGGGAAGCTCGGTCACGTCGGCCATGGGCAGTCCCCTTCCTTGGCTCCCCGAGCCGCCGTCGCTGCGCTGGGAAGGCAGTGTCACCGGTGGCTGGTGAGGTCGGTGATGTGAAACCAGCGTACGAGCCGCAGGTCCCCTTGCCAAACATGCGTTCGAGGCGTGTCTCGACTTTCTCGAACTCGCGTGCTACAAAGTTGCCAAGGCCCGCATCGAACAGGCGTTCGCCCCCGCGGCGCCCCACGCAGCCCCGACACCGAGACCACCTGGAGGAAACGATGAGTGCCGCCCTGAATGCACCTCGACCCCACCTCGGCTCTGGCGCCGGGTTTCCGGGCCCCACGCCCACCCCGAGGCTCGTCCTCGTGCCGGCCGGCGCAGCGGCGGTGCGAGCGCTGCGGCAGTCACGGCCGAGCATGCGCCTCACCCGCTTCGGGGGGCTCGTCGTGTTGCTGCTGCTCGCCCTGGCGCTCGGCGGGATCGTCGCGGCTGTCACCAGCTCGGTCTCGTCGGGGCTCCCGGAGGCGCGAGCGATCACCGTCGAGGCAGGGGAGACGCTGTCGCAGATCGCCACACGCGAGCTGCCGGGGGTGCCGCTCGCTGATGGCCTTGTCGAGCTGCAGCTGCTCAACGAGCTTCCGACCTCGCAGCTGCACGCGGGGCAGACCCTGAGGATCCCGGTGCGCTGAGCCGTAGGCCGGACCGAGCGGGCGGTGTCGTATGCGGTGGCCGGCGGGCGGTGTCGTATGCGATGGCTGAGCGGAGCCCGCCACATGCAGTGAGCTGCCGCTGCGCTTCGGCGTCCTGCGGCCGGGACGGGCGCCTCGACCCCGCCCGTCCAACCGAGCGCCGCTCCTCGTCTGCGGGGAGCGGCGCTCGGGCATCACCCACTCGACTTGCTGAGGTGAGTGTCGAGGTGGTGGTTCGAAACACATGGGCGACGGCAGGTGCCGGTCCAGGGAGACCTGGCGGATGCCGTTGTTCACAGGTGCGCTCGACATGACTGCCCCGTCCACAGGGGCGGGCGCCAGGGATGGCTGCCTGCCAGCGCTCCCGGGATCGTTGATTGAAGTTCGCGTCGTCAGATGGCGCGTCGGATCGCGTTCTCACGATCGCGTCTGGGGGACGGCCACGTCGGGATGTGTCCTCGAGGTGGACGCTTGGCAGAAAGGTAGATGCGCGTGCGGCTCAGGGTGGACCCCCATCTGATCGGACGTGCGGCGGGGCAGCTGGCGGCCGCCTTGGACGTCGCTGTGCAGCTGCGGGTGGGAGGGAGCCTGGAGGCGGTGGCCGCCGCGGTGCCGGGAGGCGTTGCGGCCAGCGTGGTGCCCGAGGTCGCGTCTGAGTGGCGGCGACGCGAGGTCGACCTCAGTCGTGCGCTGGGCTCCGACGCAGACCTGCTGAGGGCCGCAGCACAGTCCTACCGACACGTCGAAGGCGGCACCGTCAGCGCGCTGGGCCGGCTTGGATGACGCCGTCGGTCGAGCAGCTCCGCCGGGTCCGTCCCGCCGCGCTGCGCGCGACCGCACGCGAGCTCGAGGGGCAGCGGCTGATCCTCGTCGACGTCACCGCGCGTCTGCTGGCCGCCCGGCCGGCCGGCATGAGCTGGGCCGGCCCAGCCGCTGACGCAGCAGCAGGTGAGAGCGCCCGCCGCTTGGAGACCGTCCGAGCGATCTGCCTCGACCTCACGGCATCCGTGAGTGCGCTCCACTACGCAGCAACCGCCTTCGACGAGGTGCTCGAGCTGTTGCGTCGCGCCGATCTAGTGGCCGAGCAGGCCGGGGCCTGGATCAGTCCCGAGGGGCGACTGGTGCTGCCGCAACGACTGCCGACTGGCGACCCGGCGCTCGACACGGCCCGCATCCGGGAAGACGAGCGGGCCCGGTGGGAGATCACGGCGCTGCTCGAGCGAGCGGGGGCGCTCGGCAGTACGACGGATGCCGCCCTGGCCGCGGACCTGCTGCGGGCGCTCGAGAAGGGGGCCTGCCTTCTCGGTCCGACCGGAGCTGCCCTTCCTCCGCCGCCCGCCACCCGGGCGACAGTGCTCGTCCCCGAGGCTGGTCGTGACGGTGCCGCCGACACCGGCCCTCTATCGGACGGCGAGGGTGCGCCGTTCATTGCAGCCGCCTGGTGGCGTTCCCTCACGCAGGAGCAGCAGGCCACGGTGGTCCGCGAGCACCCCGCGTGGATCGGCGGGCTCGACGGCATCCCGGCGAGGGATCGTGACGCAGCCAACCGAACGCTCCTGGTCGACGCGGAACAGCGGGCAGCCGAAGAGCAGCGCAAGGCGGAGGCCCTGAAGGCGCCTTTGGCAAGCGCCGCCTTTCTGGGTGGCGCGCTCCTGACAAGCGTGGCGGCCTCCATGGCGAGACGCCGCGCGCAGGAACGGGTCGATGACTTGCGAGCCGTCCGCAAGCTCATCGACGCGCGGGACGACCGCCGCAGACAGCTGCTCCTGCTTGACGCATC